>DATGLK010000041.1 GCA_035294265.1 Candidatus Binataceae bacterium | reverse complement strand
ATATTCCTGACTGCTGCATCCCGTAGGACTCTGGGCCGTGTCTCAGTCCCAGTGTGGCTGACCATCCTCTCAGACCAGCTACCCGTCTTAGCCTTGGTGGGCCGTTACCTCACCAACTAGCTGATAGGCCGCGGGCCCCTCGGGAAGTGATAGCTTGCAAGAGCAGAGGCCACCTTTTACCCCAGATAGCGAACTATCCGTGGTCTTATCTGGTATTAGTCCGTCTTTCGACGGGTTATCCCAATCTCCCCGGCAGGTTACCCACGTGTTACTCACCCGTGCGCCGGTTTACTAGCCGGGTTGCCCCGACTTTCTCCCACGACTTGCATGTCTCAGGCACGCCGCCAGCGTTCGTTCTGAGCCAGGATCAAACTCTCCATAAATAGCTCAGGTTTCACCTCCCGTAGCGAAGCTTTCTTGCGAAAGCATCGTGGCGGGGGGATCGACCGCTAACTTTCGGAATTGGACGAGGTCTCCGGTCTCTCAACCGAAATTCCCGTCGCCCATTTAAAGGCATGCACTACTATTCAGTTTTCAAAGAACAACGCCCCACTTTGGGGTAACCACAACTTTTAATCTTTTGTGGTTTTGCTGTCAAGTTGCCGGCCAGCCAGGCCTAGAGCGCCTTGCGCCCTGCTGAGTCCACCCTTGGTTTTCAGCGGCCTGCTGTGACCGACCCGCTGCAATCTAGCGGCCTTACCTAAGCCGCGCAAGCCCCCCGGTGCGCTTTTTCGCGAACAGGCAATCGAAGGGCCGCGCTTGCCATTTAGGGCATTTTGCCCCCTGGGCAACGCGCCAATTTCCTCGCCCAGCTTCTGCCCGCGCCAGTTTTTCGCTACAAATATGCTTGGCGCGCGCGTCTGATTCAGGGACAATCGGCGCCCGCCTTAGGCAAATCATGGTCAGGATCCACGATCTTCACGTCGCCCGCACGGAGCCGCTGATTCCACCGCGCCTGCTCAAGAGCCAATTACCGCTGCCCGAAGCCACCGCCCAGTGGATCGCCGACACACGCCACGCCATCGCGCGCATTATCAGCGGCTCGGACCACCGCTTGCTGTGCATCGTCGGCCCCTGCTCGATCCACGATCCGGCGGCGGCCTGGGAGTACGCCGAGCGGCTGGCCGCGCTGGCCAACCAACTGGACAAGCAACTTCTCATCGTGATGCGGGTGTATTTTGAAAAGCCCCGTACCACTATCGGCTGGAAAGGGCTAATCAGCGACCCCCGCATGGATGATTCCTGCGACATGCAGGCGGGTTTGCGAATCGCTCGCGAACTGCTGCTGAAAATCGCGCTGTTGGGCTTGCCCGCGGCCACCGAACTGCTCGACCCCATCACGCCGCAGTACCTGGCCGACCTGATCTCGTGGGCGGCGGTTGGCGCCCGCACCACCGAGTCTCAGACCCATCGCGAAATGGCCAGCGGCCTCTCCATGCCGCTCGGATTTAAGAACCGCACCGACGGCGACCTGAAGATCGCCATCGACGCCATCGAATCGGCCCGCTGGCCCCATTCTTTTCTGGGTATCGACCAAGATGGCCAGACCGCGATCATCCGCACCACCGGTAATCCGCTTACCCATATCGTGCTGCGCGGTGGCCGTGGCCCCAACTATGACGCCACCAGTATTGCCCAATGCGAACAGATGCTGGCACGGGCCGCGCTTCCCACCCGCCTAATGGTCGATTGCTCGCATGGTCAGACCAACAAGGACTACACCCGCCAGCCTCTGGTACTGGACGCCCTGTTGACCCAAATCATGGCGGGCAATCGCTCGATTCTAGGTGTAATGGTCGAGAGCAACCTGTTCGCCGGTAATCAGCCCCTGGGCACAAATGCACGCGACCTTGCCTATGGCGTTTCCATCACCGACCCCTGTATCGATTGGCCGACCACAGAGCGCTGTCTGCGCCAAGCCGCCGCCCGCCTGGCCGACCTTCATTCGCGCTAAGCATTATCCCGCGCTAAGTCCACGGCGACAATCAGATAATACTAATCGAATTAGTACTCACTCAACGCCATTTATATGAAACCAAAAACCACCGATAAGTAAGCTTTTGACTAAGACCCTCGAAGCGAAGGCCAAAAAGTTCCACACCCATGATTAATACCCACTGCCGAAAGTAAGCCTACTGACCGGATTCTTGAAGATCCTCAGCCGCCGGAACGAACGCACATCGAGACGCGGCTTCGTGCGGCTTGCACTGTCCGCCGAGGGCCTAAGCCGCCAGAGATTTTTTATGAGCTGAGCGTATTCGAATAATAGCGGACGCGGAGCAGACTCGGAAGCTTGTCCTCAACTAGCGCGAGCATCGCGAGCACGCCCTCACAAACACCTACTAAGGTGTCGAACGGATACCGAAAACAAGGGGTCCGCTATGACAGGCGTCCGCGGGAGAGTTTCATTCCAGTGAGTCCTAGCTGCCAGTTTCTTAGCTGGCACTTAGGATGACGCGGGAGCGCCACCCTTTGGCCTGCTCGATGACCGGCTTCGGCATTTTGTCAGAGCAGGCGGAAAGCGCAATCCACGGGACCGAGTGTCGAATGGATCTCTGACACTCTGTAGGGCGACTGGGCGATCGTAAAATAGCAATCATCAATTGGTCCACTACAAAGCGACGCTGGGGCAAGGTGCCGCGCGATTAAGTGGCTACTGACTGAGGAGTCGACCTAGCGCATTGATTAGAGTATCCACCGTTTTGAGGTCTTCGGGTTGTAAGGGATTGACGCCGATCAAGTCGATTTCGCGTTCCAGTTCCGAGAATACCGCATCTTCGACAAAAACCATCAGATTGACCATAGCCATCGAATCCAGACGCCCGCCGCGGTCGGCCAGTATGGTCCCGGGCGATTTAGCGAGTTGCTGGCCCTCGGCCAAGGTTTCATTGAGCAGATCGATTGCGCGGTAGACCGCCGCTTCAAGGGCCTGATAAGTAACCAGGCGCCCGGAGTCATCTTGATACGATTCAAGCTTGATTTGATCGACCAATTTCATTCACCTCAGCCTTGACGATCGCAACTGACGGAGTGCCGCGGTTCGAGCGGCGGTTTGCGCGAAGCGGTCGTAGCCCGCGCAGAAATTCCTGGTAGGTCGCGCCCACCAGCGGCACCTGAACCTGGGCGGCGCTCGGATAGGCAGGCGGCTTAACCAGGACTCCAGCAGGCACGTCCGCGGTAATCACGGCACCGCCGCCAATCACGGCGCCCTCACCAATGGTCAAGACCCGGCCATTGGCGCCGGCGATGAGACAACAGGGCCCAACAAAGACATTGGGCTCAATCACCACTCGGCCTGGACCGCGCAGATGGGCCAGAATGACGGTGCGCAGTCCAATTTCGCAATTATCACCGATCTCGATCGCTTCGGGGTATTCGTTCTCGAGATAGACATCCTCGCCAATAAACACCCCGCGCCCGATGGTCACGCCGCGCCATCGATGGAGCCGTGGGCGCAGGCTGTAACTGCCGGGACAGACTCGCGCCAAGAGGTGCAAAATCCGATTGGAGGCACGGCGCCAGGCGTTTTTTTTGGCGCTTTGAGCGATCGCGCCCACCCCGCTTGTTCCTCCCAGCCCATGGCCGGTGCCGACCGATTCATCACGATCTTTCATGCCGATACCGACGCGACCTTGCCGCGAACGGCCTCCGCCAGCTGATCCTTCCACACCAGCTTGACGCAATCGGGCCAGGGTGGTTCTTGCTCCAGGTTCCACACGAAGAGGTATTCTTCGGGCCTTGAGTTTACCGTCAGCCCCTCCAGGACTTCCAGACAAGGAGCGTTTTTGGGCGTGGGGATATACTGTGCGACTAGGCGGTTAGCGCCCGCGGCGCGCGCGCTGGAGGCTAACACCGCGATGATCGCATTTTCAACTTTGCGCCCCATCGCCCGGCAGCTCAGGACGAAATCCACAATTTGCGCGCTCTTGTGGTCTGGTTCCAGCGCCAAAGTACCAATTCCTACCAGTCCATAATCGCCGAACTTATCGGTTACCTTGAACACCAGCGCTACGTGATCGTCCTGCCCGGACCAGGCCATAAATTCGGCGGCGGAAAGACGGCGGGTGCTGAGGTTAAGCTGGTTGGTCTTGTTGAGCAGTTGGGCGGCGCGCGGCAGGTTGGATTCCCCAAGGCGCTCCACCTCCAGAGTCAGCTGTAGACTTTGCAGCCAGTCCTCCAGTCCCAAAGCATCCTGGCGCAGCCGCTTGCGCTCGCGGTCGGCAACGTACATGGCGGTGCGCGCCCGATCTTCGGCGCTCACGACGGGGCCGTCAAAACAGTCCAGCGCGGCCAGGGCGGCGCAATAATAGGCGGGATTGGAGGGCCATTGCGGAACCAGCACCTCGGGCAGGGCCTGGCGGATACGGTCGCGTTCCACCGGGTTGTCATCGATGAAGACGACGGCATCCAGGCCCAAGTTAAGCTCCTGAGCGAGGTCTACGATATTGCGCGCCTTGTCCTGCCAATTGATCCGCCAGCCCGCGAAATCCTCCGTCCGCAGCACCATCTCGGGATGGCTGCGGAGCGCGTTGAGGGCGACGGCCTCGTGGTTTTTGCTTACGATCCCCAGCACCACGCCGCGGCGGGTGAGCGCACGCACAGCGCTCTGAAAATCGCGATAGGCCTCACCCACCGGATCGTGCCCGCCCACCCGCAGCGCCTCCCAACCGTCGTCGCCCACTACTCCGCCCCACAACGTTCCGTCGAGATCAAGGACCAGAAGTTTCTTGGCACCCCCATCCATGCCGCGAATCGCGGCGCTTAAATCGGCTGCGGCCAGCTTGAACAGATCCAGCGAAAAAGGGGTCTTGCTGGCGTACCACAGGCGGGGGTCATAGGCGATAGCCGCGCACAGGCCATGCCAGCGGCTGGAGTCGAGCAGGTAGATTCGCCGGTCCGCGCGCGCGCTTTCCGCAAGCGTGGCGTTCATCCGCAGCAGCGCCGCCGCCGGCCCGTATTCGGGATCGAAATCGAGCAGGTTACGGCGCGCAAAGAGAGGATGGGTGGCCGACCAAGTTGGCACCAGGATATGGCGGATATGGCTGGGCAGGTCAGCGAGGGCCTCGCCCAAGCGGCGCGCGTCGGCTGCGCTTTCCTCCAGGCTTGCGCCCTCGCCCAGCAGACGACGGCGATAGGCTGGCGACACCCCCTCGGGAGTGGTCCAAACCACCGCGATATCGGCATCGGCAGGCACGGCGGCCGGTGCGGTGCCAAGCAGGCATTGCATCACCTGGCCGAAGGGCGCGCAGTGAGCCTCGATCGCGTCCGAACGCGCGAGCAGAGCCGCCAAGTTGCTTGCGTTGAAGTCAGAAATCACGATTATGCGATGCACGCTTCCAGCCTTACCTCGGTTGTGCCCTCACAGACCAGCCGCACGTTGCAAAATCGCGCTAAGCCCTTTGGCCTGGCCCAGCAGCCATGGGCTACGGGACAGATAGTTGTCGCGCAATTCCGACAGCAGCCGGCGAGAAGCGACTTGGGCTCGATACCACGGCGGGCGACGAGGTCCCGGGCCCCAGGCCGGCTCCTTGGCGCGCAAAAGCCTGATTCGGACACGTTGGCCGGGTTCCGTGGTCAATTGCGCCACCAGATCGTTGCCTTGTAACTCGAAGTCAAGCGGGCGGTTATCATGAATCAGCCCGGTTGGCTCGCCGTTAGTCAAGCGGCGATACAGGCGATAGGTTGCAGCTTGCGAGGAAGAATTCTTGAAGACGAAATCGTCAGTGTAAAACCGCAGCCATCGCTCATGCGGACCCGCGCACTTTATCAGCGCCGCTCCATTTACGATTTCTCCCGGAGAGTCCCACTCCAGTTGCTCGATCTGCTGGCTGAGCCTGGTCACGAACGCGGCCAGCGGCTCACATCCGGCTTTGAAATAGCCGTGATGTTCGACCACAAAGGCGGGCTTGCCCACAAAGACGCCAAAAGCGATCGCGAACAGATCGCGCGGGTACCAGCGGGCAAATAGCGGACAACCGCCGTAGGCCGTCACCGCAACCTCAAGCAGATCGCGCCAAGTCAGATCGCCTACTTGCCAGTCAGCAGCCAGGACGGAGGTGTTGATGGCCGCCTTATAGCCCTCCGCGTCCAGCGCCTGCAGCGCCGCCTTAATGAAACCGCCCTGGGGAAAAATCATGATCGGCTCGTGCTCGATACCGGTGGCGTCGCGATGAGCGGCCATCCAGGTCTGCGCCAGCCGGCTTTTGTCACGCAAGTCGGCGACGCTCCCGCGCTTGAACTCGCCGGCAGTGTGATCGCAGCCATGCACACACAGCGAGAATTGGCCGGGGCGGCGGTGGAACAGGGCGGCGACGCGGGGTTGGCTGCGGCGATAGTTCCAGGGAATGAATGCAATCGAGGTGGCGAAGCGATGCTCGTCCATGGCCAGTGCCAACTGGTGGTAATCGAGATAGCCGTAGCGGGGCCGCAGCAAGGGATCGTCGATCAGCAGGCAGGCGCGCGGATTGGGATTATGCCAGCAGGCTTCGCCTCCCGCGGTGCGCATGAAAATCAGCCAGGGCAGCAATTCCAGGTACTGTAGCGGCTGGATCCCAGCCGCCGAGCAAGCTGCGTCGAGGTCCAGCGCACGGCCCCCGGCGAGCAGGAAGAGATCGCCTTGAGCACGCCGGACCCGCACCAGCCATGGGCTCCCGCCAAGCGTCACGACGGGTTCCAGTGCTGGGGAGCCGACCTGAGGGACAAAAGCTCGCCAACCCGCCTGGTCGGGAACGATCTCGAACGAAAGCCCGCGCAGTTGACGACACCCCGGCGGCATCTCCTGGGCCAGCGTAACCCTGAGCGGGGAGCTTGAAATAGCGCTGGGACCGCGCAGGGCACCCTGCGTCAGCGCGCCAACGAGATTGTCGGGAGCCGCGCATCCCTGTTGCTCCTGGGCGTAGAGCAGCACCAAGCGCTCTTCGTCCAAAATTTGGGAGCGCGCGGCATGGGTGAGTTGGGCAAATGCCGCGAAGCTGGCGATGAGCGCATCGCACTCAAGGTCGGGCTCACCGCCGAGCGATTCAGAACCCGTCGGGGTCAAACCGCAGAACCTGGCCAGCGCTGCCAACCGCGCGTCCGTCGCCTGGGTGGGGGCGCAGGAAATAATAGTCAGCCTACCGTAGCGGGAGCTGTGCGTCTGGCTGTGCAACCGAGAACACCTTCCGGTGCCTGTCCGTCAAGGGACCAAGAGCTACCGTGGTGGCACTAAGCAAGGCTTATACCCGGACAGATCGCCAAGAATTCGCAAGGCTTTTGCGCAACTCCTGACCGCGAAGAGAGCAGAATTTACAACGGGAAAGCGCAGAGCTTACAACCGGGAAACTTGTCGCCCCCCTGACGCTGAAGTCAGGTTTGGCGGCGTGCCGCCTTGACCTTCTCCGCGATCAACATTGCGTTTTGCGCGGCGCTCAACCGCACCCGGAAGTTATCGGGGCGTTCCAACGCCTTGTAGCGCTGGTCCAAGCGGGCAAATTCGCTCAGAAACTCCTCGCGCGCCTGGGCCAGCTCCGTCAGCGGGAGACGCGGCTGGCCGTGCTCGAGGCAGGGTTCCAATAACGGCATTACGCGCTCGGGGGTGGGCTTGAATTCGCGCGTCACGGTGGCCGTGGTCTCTTCGAACAGGGCGACGACATCGGCATAAAACTGGCCACTGCGGTCCCAGGCACGAAAGAGCTGCTTGCGACCAGGCAAGGTTATCTTGCCATGGGCGGATTTGAAGCGCGGCGAGCCGGCGTACTCGGTCAGCTTATAGGTCAGATCGAGCACTGGGGCGTCCAAACTGACCGCCAGCGCACTGCCCACGCCAAAGGCATCGATCGGCGCCTTAGAACGCACCAGTTCGGCGATAGCGTATTCATCCAGGTTGCCGCTGGCAAAAATGGTGGCGCGGGTCAGCCCTTCACCATCGAGGTAGCGCCGCACTCGTTTGCTGAGGTCCGCCAGATCGCCGCTGTCCAAACGCACCCCCTGCAACTCAAAGCCCTCACCCTTGAGTTCGTGCGCGACCGCTGCAGCATTGGCCGCGCCCTTGACCGTGTCGTAGGTATCGATCAGCAGGGTGCTGAGTTTGGGAAATGAGCGGCCGAAATCGATAAAGGCGTCGCGCTCGCGCTCGTGCGCCATTACGTAGCTGTGTGCCATCGTGCCGTAGATGGGGATCCCATAGAGACGTCCGGCCAGTACGTTGGAGGAGCCGTGGAAGCCGGCTAGATAACTGGAGCGGGCGGCCACTAGCCCGGCGTCAACTCCCTGGCTGTGGCGCAGTCCGAAATCGATCAGGCGCCGGCCGCCGGCCACCCCGAAGCAGCGCGCCGCCTTGGTCGCAATCAGGGAGGCCACCCCAATCTGGTTAATCGCGATAGTTTCGAGCAGTTGGGCCTCGATTAGAGGCGCATATACCTCGACGATCGGCTCGTCGGCGAAGCAGATCGTGCCCTCGCGTAAGGCCCGGATCGTTCCGGTGAAGGAAAAGTTGGCCAGATAATCCAGGAATTGCGGCTTGAACAATTGCAGCGAGTCCAGATACTGCAGGGCGCTGGGCGAAAAACGCAGATTACGCGCCGCGTCGATCAGCCGCGCCAGTCCAGCCGCGACCAGGTAACCTCGCCGCGGTGGCAGACGGCGTAGACTCAGAACAAAGGCAGCCGGCTCGTTGAGACCGCGCTCCAAGTAGCTGGCGGCCATGGTCAATTCGTACAAATCGATCAACAAAGCGCTGTCGGCGCTATCCAACTGCAGGTCGCTGCTCATCAGGCGGTGGACCTCTTCTCTTGGACGGCCCGGCTAAACCAACCGGTCGCCGGTCGGACCCAGGGGTCGCGCAATTGTCGCAGCAAAATGGGCTCGCTTGCAATTGGCCTGCGCCCGAAGCTGACAAGTGCGACGGATCGAAAGAATCAGCTCACTCGCGGTGTAGGCGGTTCGGGCGGCGCCGGTGGTCCCGGCGATGCGGGGAGTTCGGCGATGACCCGGGTTTCGCGTCCATCCTGGCCTCGGATCGCCTCGAACATCCGGCGCAAGCGTTGATGGACCAGGTAATTGACCGTCCCCGGTTCGTCGATATTTCCCGCTTTGACCCCAGTCAGCAACTGAATTCCGTCATCGATAGTATCGATAGGGTAGAGATGAAATTCGCCTCGGCGCACCGACTCGACCACCTCCGATTCCAGCATCAGATTATTCAGGTTGGCTCGCGGTATCATCACGCCCTGAGTCCCGGTTAAGCCCACGACCTTGCAAACCCGGTAGAAACTCTCGATCTTTTCGTTGGCCCCGCCGATCGCCTGGACTTGGCCGTGCTGATCTACCGAACCCGTCACCGCCAAATCCTGACGAATAGGCAGACCGCTGAGCGCCGAAAGCAGTACGTAGAGTTCGGTGGAGCTGGCGCTGTCGCCGTCAATTCCCGAATAGGATTGCTCGAAGCATACCCCCGCGCTCATCGCCACCGGAAAGCTTTGGCCGAAGCGTTGGCGCAGGAAACCCGCCAAAATCATGATTCCCTTATCGTGCGTGGAACCCGACAAGCGGGCCTCGCGCTCGATATTGATGATCCCAGCCTGACCCAGCGCCACCGTGGCGGTCACCCGCGAGGGACGACCGAAGGCGTAACCGCCAACGTCGATTACCGCCAGTCCGTTGATTTGGCCCACCCGCTTGCCGCTGAGTTCCACCACCAGAACTCCCTCGGCGATCATTCGGCGGATCTCTTCTTCGATGTAATTGAGTCGCAGCACCCGCTCGTGCAGAGCGCGTTCGACATACTCCGCGCTGACCTCCGGCGCGCCCGCAGCACGCGCATAGTAGGCGGCTTCGCGCCCCAGATCGTCGATCGGCTCCATCAGGGTGAGCACCCGCCCGCGTTCGCCCGCCAGCCGCATCCCGTACTCGACGATTCGCGCCAGGGCCCCGCCGTCGAAGGTGGGAAGCTGCTCCTGGCTGGCAAGCGCCGCGATCCGGTTGGCGTAGTAGCGTACCGCCTCGTCGCTGACGTCGATCACCGGCCGAATCTCGGCCTTGACCTTGAACAGCTCGGCGAAGTCAGGGTCATAGAAGTACAGCAGGTTGTAGAGATTGCGCGTACCCAGCACAATCACCTTGTTCTTGATCGCAATCGATTCGGGCTTGAGGCCGCTGCTGAAAAAAAACTGAAAGGGCTCCAGGGTATCGACTGTGATACAGCCGGTCTTGAGGCTGCGCTTGAGCGTCTTCCACACCCCGGGCTCGACAATCGCGTCTTCCAGATCGATTACCAGGAAGCCGTGATCGGCGCGCTGGAATGAGCCCGCGATGATACGAGTGAAATTGGTGCTGGGACGGCCCATCGGATCTATCCAGCGCTCGATCGTACCGAAGAGATTTTTGTAGTTGGGAGCCGGCTCATGAATAACCGGCGCGCCGCTGGTGGCGGAATTATCGACCAGCACGTTGACCTGGTAATCGGCGATAGCGGCCTCCGCCGCCGCCATCGCGGCGGCCATCGGATTGTCCGGGTTCTGATGCTCGGGATGCTCGCGAAAACGCTCCAGATGGGAGAGCATGTGCTCGGCCACCTGGTCCAGGTAGCGCTCAACCGCCGGGTTGGCGTAACGCTGCTTGAGCACCTCCACGGCCGGGCGGATGACGCGACCGGCAAAGGCGCGCTCAATCTCGCGGATATCCTTGATCAAGTCGCGCATCATCTCTTGTTGGCGCTGCACGATGGTGGCCAGCTCCCCCTGTAATTCGTCCTGGCGGCGGCCCAAGTCGGCGCGCTGCTCGTCGCTCATACGGGTCAATTCCGCCTGCAGAGCTTCGGGATTGGCCGGCATCTGGCCGTTGATCAGGGGGATGAAGATGGGCTGACCGTTGGCGGCACTGCTCAAGACAAAGCCCTTCTCCTTGGCTCGCTCCTCCAGCCGGCCGAACAGCTCCTGGGCCAGCTTGTTGTATTTCTCGCGTAGCGCATTGCGTTCGTGATCGAAGCCCTCTTGGCGAAAGGCCTTGGGTAACTGGTCACGCACGTAGTTGACCAATTCGCTCATCCGCTCCGCCAGATCCCGTCCCTGACCCGCCTTGAGCGCAATCGCGATGGGCGACTCGGCGCTTTGGAAGTTGTTGACGTAAACCCAGTCGCCGGGGGTGGGCATCTCGGCCGCACGGGTGCGTAACAGATGCAAAATCGCCTCGCGCTCGCGCCCGCCGCGCACCCCGGTGACGAAGATGTTGTAACCCGGGGCGGCGATGCCGATCGCCATTCGGATCGCATCCAGCGCGCGCCCCTGGCCCAGTAATTCTTCGCTGGGTCCGCGCTCGCTCGCCGCTGGCTGCGTCAGCGGGGCCATGCCGCGCAATTGCGCCGCTTCCAGCTCCGCCATGGCGGGCGCGGCAATCAGATTGGATGTGTTAGGATCGGAGCCTTGTCCAGGCATGAGTCTTTCACCCGAAAATGAATTAGTGGACCGCAGGCCAATCCGCCTACGGCTAGAGTTTAGGCGCAACGACCGTCAGCACACCGGCGTCCCAACGTGCCGAGACCTGCTTAATATCGATCGGATGGGAAAAATTAAGCTGGCGCGTCCAACCGCCGCCACGCAGGTTGGCGCGCACGGTCAGCGTCAAGCGCGTGGTTTCGACCTCAATCTGCTCAGGGCGTAAGCCTGCGCCGGCCAGCCGGATTTCATAGGCGGTAGGGCTTTCCGCCACCAGCATCGGCTGGCGCTGGCCTAGGGGCGCCTGCCATCGCCCGATCAGCAGTTCGTCGAACGCCTGCTCCAGCGCCCGCTCGAACTCTTCCAGCGGATTTACTACAAAATGCGCCACCGGGCTCCCTCACACGACCTGCGAACAATTGTATCGCGCCCGACGCTCGCGTCCAGCGGTGTCAGGCAACCCTTTATGCGCTTGCCGATCTGACCCCGGCGCGGTATGGTCTGCTTTGATGCCGTTCAACAAGATTCTCGCTCCTACCGACTTCTCTGAAGATTCCAACCACGCGTTGCAATACGCTGAGGAGTTGGCGCGCAAGTTCGGCTCCGAGATGATCGTGATGCATGTGGCACAAGCGCTAGCCCCGGTCACCTTCAGCTTAGATCCGGGTGGCAGCGCCGATCCGCTCGCCTTGGAGACTATCGGGCGGATCGCCGAGGAGCAACGGCTGGCCGCCCAGCGCGAGCTGGATCGGATCGTGCACAATTTGCGCGATAGCGGCCTGCGAGCACGCAGCCTGCTGCGGGTCGGCGCGGCCTTCGTGGAAATCCTCACCACCGCGCAGAGCGAGACCGCCGACCTTATCGTAATGGCCACTCACGGCCGCTCCGGTCTGGCCCATATGCTGCTGGGCAGCGTAGCCGACCGGGTTGTCGCCAAGGCACCCTGCCCCGTCCTCACCGTGCGCCATCCCGACCGCAAGTTCCGCCATCCTTTGGACAAATAAACTAGCGCACGGAACCTACGCCAACCGGCCCCTTCTTCGGCAGCGAGCGACCGTCCGCGAGCAAAAAGTCGCGCTTCCCGGCCGCAAAGTGAGCTAAACTGCCCGTATGAGCCCGGAAGATCTCCTCGTCGAGTTCAGTCGCTTTCTCCAGCGTATCGAAGCCAGCGCCAAAACGGGCTTGGCCTTCAACCCTCCTGTCTTCGACGCCGAGCGCTACAGCGAGATGCTGTCCGAGACGGCCCGTCTGCGCGCGCTTGTGTCCAGCGCGCGCGCAAGCGATGCGCAAGCAATGCTCGAGCGCTGGCGGGCCGAGGTCGGCGATAGCATTTCGGGCTACGTCACACCCAAGGTGGGATGCGGCGGGGTGGTTTTCAATCGGCACAACGAGTTGCTCCTCATCCAGCGCTTAAGCGGTGGATGGCTTTATCCCGGCGGCTATTGCGATGTCGGTCTCTCGGCCAGCGACAATGTGGCCAAAGAAGTGCGCGAGGAAACCGGCCTGCGCGTAACGCCGTTGCATCTGCTGGGTGTGCTCGATACGCTTAGGCACGGTTTAATCGCGGCGCATGGCTATGTGCTTCTGTTCTTGTGCCGGCTGGAGGACGGAGAGCTGAAGCCCAACCTCAACGAAGTTCGCCAAGCCCGCTTCTGGCCACTGGACGCACTACCCCAGCCGATGCATCTGCGCGACACCCGCTGGATCGACGTTGCGCGCCAGTTTCATTTTGAGCATCGTCGCGAGCCCGATTTCGATCTTTGACCGCACAAATCATCGCTCGGCGCTTGTTATCTACGACACAAACCTGCATAGGCTAGGCGAAAGTTTGCCATAACATGCGCCAGCGCTCATCCACGGCGAAAAATCTCGCCCAGCCTGCAGTTCGCGCCCCTTTCCTCGAAAGTCACGTATTCTCTGGCCGATAGAGTCCACAAACACCTCTATTTCCCCGAATCGAAGTAGAACCCACGGGCGGCCTCAACGCGGCGAAGCGCACTTTCATTCAGCAGGACAAACGAAGGCTTGTGTTTGCGCAAGAGCCGGTTCCGTGCCGCTGGCGGTCAAAACTGCGTGCGGGGTCATCACGTCCGTGGTGGGAGGTTTGCGTACCGACAAATCACGAGTATATGGCGCGACATCGCGCTCATGGATAGGGGTCGCAGACGCGCGATAGTCTGCGCCTGGATCTCCGTAACGGCTTGAAAACTACGCGCCGTGCCAGCGGTCAGGTGGGGCCGGCAGCGCCGTTCTGATAACGTGAGGGCAGCCCACTTGCTCCGAGTTGTTCCGGCTGTTAGGCCGATTTCTGACCCATGGAAACCAACTCGGTGCGACCGACACCCCGAATTTCGCGGCCGCCAAGGTCGAAAGGCGGCGGCGCTGCGCGAGCACGGCAGCGCCCCGCCGTGATCGAAGTCCAAGGGCTGCACGTCGCGCACGAAGAGACCATCCTGGAGCGCATCGATTGGCGCGTCGAGCGCGGCCAGCATTGGGTTATTCTGGGCGCCAACGGCTCAGGCAAGACCTCTTTATTGCGGACCTTGACTGGCTATCTGCCGCCCACGGCCGGCGCCATCTCGGTGCTGGGCCAGACGTATGGCCGCAGCGACTGGCGCGAGTTGCGCAAGCGGGTGGGAATCGTCAGTTCGGGCGTGCACGATCTGATGGAAGATAACGAGCCCGCGCTCAACGCCGTGCTCAGCGGCCGCTTCGCCCAGTTTGGCCTGTGGGAACCGGTGACCGCCGCGCAGCGCGGCGAAGCGCTGCGGATTCTGCGTCAAGTTGAATGCGCCGGGCTGCGCCAGCGGCCTTGGCGCCATCTCTCCCAGGGCGAACGCCAGCGAATTCTGATCGGGCGCGCCCTGATGGCGCGCCCCAAGCTGCTGATTCTCGATGAACCGTGCGCGGGCCTGGACCCGGTCGCGCGCGAGCACTTCTTGCGCTTCCTCCAGCGGCTGGCGCGCCGCTCTAGCGGACCTACCCTGGTTCTTGTGACCCATCACACCGAAGAGATCACCCCAGCCTTCTCTCACGTCCTGATCCTCAAGCGCGGTCGCGTTCTGGCCGCTGGGAGCAAGGCCACGACTCTAACCGCGCGGCGCTTGGCGGAAACCTTTGCCGCACCAGTCAGCCTAAGCCGCCGCCAGGGTCGCTATTACCTGAGCGTTAAGCCGGCTGATGATTTTGTCACATAATGTAATAGGTCGATGACATTCACACAGGCACCCGCTCGTCATGCCGATGAGCGAAGCGAGCGGGGTCGAACAAAGTCGCAAGAGCTGCGACGGCTTGGTACACCTGGCAAGCGGAGGGCGCGCCAAATCTAGGCCGATTTCTGCCTCAGCGCCAGGAAGTCTATTGCCGCCAACAAGGCACTGGTGTGGAATTCGACGCACGGACAAAAAGCGGACAATTTAGACGTGCTGAGAGAGAAAAATCTTGGTGATCCCAGCGGGAGTCGAACCCGCGTTCCCGACGTGAGAGGCCGGTGTCCTAACCACTAGACGATGGGACCTAAGCGCATCAAAAAAAGCGCTGGTTGACAGGCGCTTTTCAGCACTACACGGGCCTGGTCCTGGGGTCAAGCAGGGATCTGCCAGGAGGCCAGCCAAGCGATGCGGGTCGATTTGGAGCTGGCTTGGCAAATAACTGACCAGTCAGTTATATTTGACAAATGGGTAGGATCGCCGCCGCCAGACACGAAGAACATGCGCAGGCTCGCCGCGCGGCGATTCTAGACGCTGCATTGCGCGTCTTCGCCGAGCTCGGATTCAGCGCGGCCCGGATGGAACAGGTCGCCGCCGCAGCCGGAGTCTCCAAAGCTGCATTGTATCTATACTTCCCTTCTAAAGACGCCTTGCTGCAAGCCGTCCTGGACCGTTACGCATTACTCCCCGAGATGCCCGCGATGGTGGCCGCGCTGGAACAGACGCCACCAGCACTTGGCATTCCCAAGCTGATTTCTCAAGCCTGGCCGCTGCTGCGCCAACGCAGAGGGCTAGCACAGGTAATCGTCCATGAAATCCAGAGCCATCCCGGACGCGCGCGGCTGTTCGCCGAACGGGTGGGGCTACCCGCTTATCAAGCTCTGGCAGCCTACTTGGAGCGCTGGATGGAGCGCGGGCAGTTGCGGCGCCAGCACGCACTGGCCGCCGCGCAATGCCTGTTCGGCATGCTCTGGTTTTTTCTTTTGACCCAGGAATTGACCGGCGGCAAGGAGTTATACCCGCTTTCGGACCAGACCGTGGTCAGCACGGTAAGCCGGATGTTTTTGGAAGGGGCCACGCAGCCCTTGCAAGCGGCCGCGCGGCCAGCGACCGCAGGAAGCAAACGCGCCGGCCTGAACAACCGCCATTCTTAGAATTTGTCAGGCGTCTATCACAGATGAGTTCGATTCGTAATTTTCGTCCCGCCCCCCTCTTCGCGGCTTTGCTAACATTGCTAGCGGCGGGTTGCCAAGCGCGGCCAGCGATGCCAACGCGACCGCCGGTGAGGGTCAGCGTAAGCCTTCCGGTGGAACGTGAGGTAATCCGCTGGAACCAGTACAGCGGCTATCTCTCCTCCCCACAAACTGCCGACGTCAAGGCGCGGGTGAGCGGGCTCATCGTGCAGGCGCCCTTTCGCGAGGGTACGCTGGTGCATCAGGGCGATCTGCTCTTCAGGATCGATCCACGCCCATTTCAGGCCGACCTCGACAACAAACAGGCCGCAGTGGCGCAAGCCAAGGCGGCGGTGGGCTACGCTAAGCTTCAGTACCAGCGCTATTCGGCGCTGGTTAATTCGCACGTGGTGTCGGCGGAGAATTACGACAACGCCAAGGCGACCTATCTGCAGGCACAGGCCGCGCTGGAAGCGGCCCAAGCGGCGCTGGAGAGTTCGCGTCTGAATCTGCAATGGACGGAGGTACGGGCCCCAATTGCCGGCCGCATCAGCCGAATTAACGTAACCGTGGGCAACCTGGTCAACGGCGGCTCGGCCCAGGCCACTACCCTTACCACCATCGTTTCGATCGACCCAATCTACTGCTACCTCAATGTGCCCGAGGGGGATGCGCTGCGCTACCAGGAGATAGCCTTGGAAGAGAAGCACGCTAACGTGGCCCAGGCCAAGGAGCCGTGCGACTTACAACTGGAAAACGAGAGCGGCTTTCCTCATCATGGGCTGATCGATTTCATTGACAACCAGGTCGATGTCAGCACAGGCACGGTGCAATTGCGCTGCGTACTGGCTAATCCCACCGGGTTGTTGATTCCGGGCCTGTTCGCCTTGGCTCATATTCCGGCCAGCGGCCGCTACCGGGCGCTGTTGATACCCGATGCCGCAGTTAACACCGACCAGAACGAGCGCTACCTGCTGATCGTGGGGAGGGACAATATCGTAGAGCGCCGACCGGTCACGTTGGGCGCACTCTTCGGCGATCTGCGCGCGATTACTCAGGGGCTTAAGCCCGGCGAGCGGGTAATCGTAGAGGGGATGCAGTTCGCGAGTGCGGGTAGCAAGGTAATTCCACACCAAGTCCCGATTCCAGCGCAGGCACTGGCCCTCGTTGAACGAGAGGCGCGCCTGCCGCAAACCCAGTTCGATCCCCCAGTGAGCCGGCAAAGCGGAGCGCTACCGTGAAGATCGCGCATTTTTTCATCGATCGGCCTGTATTCGCGATCGTCATTTCGATCGTCGTGATTATCGCCGGCTCGATCGCCGCCTTTACCCTGCCAATCTCCCAGTATCCCGAGATCGTGCCACCCACCGTCACCGTCACCGCGACCTATCCTGGCGCCAACGCCGAGACCATGGCCAAAACCGTTGCCACTCCGATCGAAGAGCAGGTCAACGGGGTGGAAAACATGCTGTACATGTCCAGCCAGTCCACCAACACCGGTACCATGACCTTGACCGTAACCTTCAAGGTCGGCACCAACCTGGATGTGGCCCAGGTCCAGGTTCAAAACCGGGTAGCGGTGGCGCTACCGCAGCTTCCGGCCGAGGTCCAGCAGGAAGGGGTCGTGGTGAAGAAGGCCTCGCCCAACATCACCTTGGCCATCGCGTTTTATTCACCCGACAACTCGCATGACGCGCTGTTTATTAGCAATTTCGTGACCCTACAGCTCAAGGACGAAATCGCGCGACTGCCCGGAGTCGGCGACATCACGATTTTCGGCGTGCGAGACTATTCGATGCGGCTGTGGCTGAACCCCGACAAGATGGCGGTGCGCAGCATGACCGTGGGCGATGTAATAAACGCGGTCAAGGAGCAGAACGTGCAAGTGGCGGCCGGGATCGTGGGCGGACCACCACTGCCCAAACAAAGCGCCGCCTTTCAGTACACGCTCAACGCCGAAGGGCGGCTCACCGATCCCTCCCAGTTCGGCGATATCGTGGTCAAGGTAGGTAGCGACGGGCGCATTACCCACCTGCGAGACGTGGCCCGTATCGAGCTGGGCGCCGCTGACTATAGTACCGCCAGTTACTACGACGGCCATCCCACTGTTGGCCTGGCCGTCTTTCAACTTCCCGGCACCAACGCCCTCAAAACCGCCAATGCGATCTACGCCAAGATGAAAGAGCTCAAGAAGCGCTTTCCGCCGGGCGTGGACTACGCCATCGCTCACGACACCACCCCTTTCGTGCGCGAGAGTATTCACGATCTGCTGCGCACGCTGCTCATCGCGGTGGGTCTGGTCGCCCTGGTCGTGCTGATTTTCCTGCAGAGCTGGCGCGCTTCGCTGGTCCCCATCCTGGCGATCCCGGTGTCACTGATCGGCACCTTCGCCGCGATGTGGGCCGCGGGCTTTTCGCTCAACATGCTGTCGCTCTTCGGCCTGGTGCTGGCCATCGGGATCGTGGTGGACGACGCTATCGTGGTGGTAGAAAACGTGCAACGCTGGCTGGAAGAGGGTCTGCCCCCACGCGAGGCCGCGTTCCGGGCGATGAGCGAAGTCACGCCCGCGGTCATCGCGATTGCCTTCGGCCTGTCGGCGGTATTCGTGCCGGTAGCTTTCATCCCGGGAATAACCGGCCGCTTCTACCAGCAGTTTGCATTGACCATTGCCTTCTCGACCCTACTGTCGGCTTTCAACTCCCTGACCCTCAGCCCGGCACTGTGCGCGCTGCTGCT
>DATGLK010000040.1 GCA_035294265.1 Candidatus Binataceae bacterium | reverse complement strand
CCCTAACCCCTGGACAATTCGCCTCGTCTGAGCCTAGCCACTTTCGAGACGCTGGATACCAGCAGTCACCGTTGCCAATGGGATTATTCTGCCGTGGCGCTGTTTGTGCAGGTGCTGATAGGCTACGGCGACGGACTTTCCGGTCTAGTGCTGTCCCATGTGGCACGATTTTCAGCATGATGATGTCGCTGCTGGGCCGACTGTCCGGTTTCATCCAGGCCCGCGGGCTGGTGACCTGCGGCTTCTTTGACCTTGAATGGCTTCGCTTCGGATTGACTTCGCATAAGAAATATTATGTCAACTTAATTGGCGATTTTGTTGCAATCGACAGTCAGGGAGCAGCCGTGCTAGTCCGGCTTGCGGACCGGAAACATCGTGTATTGATGACCTTAATTGTTAAACCCCACAATGCCTTCTTTGACGAGAGCGGGACCCATGATGAATCCGATCTCGTGGTAGTCGGCGGCCTGCTAGCGACCTACGAAGCGTGGGCGGCGGCAGAGCTTGAGTGGAATCGGATCTTAGCGACTAAGCGCGACAAGAATGAACGTTCCCTAGAGGTGTTTCACTATACCGATTTCATGGCACGCCAGCCCCCTTGGGATTGGCCCACACCCGAACGTGATCGCTTTATGGAGAGGCTAACCACAGTTATTGGCGAGCACGCTACTCTCGGCATCGCATATGGCGTGTTTCGTGAGGATTATGAGAGCGAGCTTTTGCCGTCGCTACAGGCCGAATTCCGAAATATGTATCACTGTTGCAGTTATTTTTGCCTAGAAGGATTGGTGAAGTGGAGCCGCACTTTTACGGGGCCAGCTTTACCACGCCCGATTGAATTTCTGTTCGACCGCCAAAAAAGGCTCAGAAGGCTTCGCCGCGGACATTTACTACAGGATTGTCAAAGAGATCGACAGCGACGGCGTTCTTGGCGAAATGGGCTTCGGCGATAAGGCCAAGGACGTCCCTCTCCAAATGGCGGATCTGCTCGTCGGAGCCGCTGCGCGCCACTTTAGGCGCGAACGCGCGGGCGGCCCGGATGTTCCGAAGGACCGCGCAATTCAGAGCATGGACCGAAATAATCGGATGCTGTTGTTAAGCCTGAAAAAAGGAGAGCTGAAGGAGATCACGGAGATGGCCAGACGCGGCGCCCGAGATTCCTAAGATATGCGTTTTGTGATGGTGCTATGGATCGCTTTCTCCAACGCCTTATCGAAGACCTTAAGGTCGGCGTGGCGCAGCTTCTCCCGGAGCTTTTCGTCTTCGGCCCGCTGCTTCTCGCTGATCGGCTTTGGCGGCTTGGATCGCTTTGTGGTCATGCCGGTATTTTAGACCGGCCACGGGGCCCCCGCTAGTGACTGCACGTCGTTACCATCTCCCCGAAGGCGTCGGGGTTTTGTCGGTTGTTGTGGCGGAAGGAAAACTCGTTGAGGTAGAGCGGCAGATAGTCCTTGCTGACGTTATGGAAGGTTCCAACCACCCCTCGCTTCAGAAGCGACCAAAAGTTCTCGATGTTGTTGGTGTGGACGTTCCCGCGCACGTATTCGCTGCGACCGTGCTGGACAACTTCATGCCGAGCGCTCAGCTTACGGCTTACATAGCGATATGCCGGGTTTTCGTCGGTCGCAAGCAGGGTTACGTCATCGCTGACAGTTTGGCGGACGAACGATGCGAGCGTAGGTGCATCCATGCCGCCCACGACCTTGGCCACGACGTTACCCTTACGCTGGATGGCTCCGAGCACTTCGACCTTACCGTAGCCGATCTTCTCGTCCAGTGGCCCGCGCGGATCGGCCTTGCGACGCTGAGCGCTTTTCTTATCCCAGTGGCGGTTTGCATCCTTGCCGCCGATAAAGGTTTCGTCGGCCTCTACTTCGCCTTCGAGCGGAAAGGCATCTCCGCGCATGGCGCAGCGCCAGCGATGGCAGATATACCAGGCGGTCCGCCAGTCCGTACCGGAATCCTCGCCGAAAATGACACGGCGGACTTGTAGGGAGCTGATACCTTTCTTGGCAGTCAGCATCAGATAGCCGATCTTAAACCAAATTCTTAGGGAGACCTTTGTGTCCTGGAAGATTGTTCCGCTAGTCACCGAGAAGCGATACCCTTTACGCCCGCCGCATTCGACATTGCAGCAGGTCCAAGTGAACGGCTTTTTGAGCGCATAAACGCGATTCCCGAAGCTGTGTCCACAGCGAGGGCAGCGCACGCCGTTGGGCCAGCGCTTCGCTACGATGTACGCCTTGCACGCTTCATCGGTCGGGAACTGGCGGTCGAATTCATCAAAGCTCAGCATGTAACTATATTAGCGCAGGGTACCGTGACTGTCAACAGCAACAAAATCGCCACTTAATTATCGACTTTCCTACACAACCTGCAGGGCCACCGCCTGGTCCCGCCGCTGCTACCCTGCGGACAGCGACTTAAGGCTCGCATTGCTAGATCGCAGCAGCTCAACCGCCTCGCTGATGCGCCGCCACTTCAACATCCACCAGCGACTAGCCTCCAGCGCAAGCAGCAGCGCTACCCCGGCGCAGGCTAGCACCTCGACTATTCCAAGTGTCCTGTTCATACTTGCTCCCATCAACCTGGTATCGCAGTCACAATCCAAGGCTCGGTTGGTGCTTGGCCCAATACGATCGCGCAGGCAATTAAAGTATCACATTAAATGTGGCTGAAGCTCGGGCTGGCTCGGCGAAACGCTCCGCGGCGTCGGCGCCCTTTCGGTGTAGTCTGCCGCGGTGCTATTACAAGCGCGGGTAATTTTCTTCGTCGCGAGTAAGATTAAGGCGGCGGTGGCAGACCAGGAATGATTGTCGATTGGATTTACAACAACCCGACTTGGATATGGGCACCGATCGTGGTCGGACTTTTCGTGGGCGCAGCCTGCGGCGGACTATGGCTGTTCGACCGCTTGGTAAAGGTCGAGGTTCGACGCGCCCATAACGAGCTAGCCGGCTTCGCGATCGCCGTGATTAGTGTGACCTACGCCGTGTTGCTCGCCTTCATTGCGATTGCGACCTGGGAATCCTTCACCGAGGCTGGTGTGATCGTCGACCGCGAGGCGGACTACGCAGGAAGCATCTACCGCGATACCCAGGGATTGCCGAATGACATGGGTAGCGCCATCCGCCAGGACATCGACGATTACGTCAAAATCGTGGTCGAACAGGAGTGGCCCGAGCAGGAGGCTGGGCAGACACCCGAGCAGGGCTGGGAGCCACTGCGCAAAGTACAAGTTGCGATCGTCAAGCTGCAACCGGCCAATCTGGGCGAAGCCGTAATCCAGGCCGAACTGTTGCGCACGCTCAATGAGCTGTACCGCGCACGCTCCAGCCGCCTGACCGCGGTCAGCGGCCATATACCGCCGGTTATCTGGTGGATCATCGTGCTGAGCGGCGCGCTTACCACCGCCTATACCTACTTATTTGGCTTCCATGATTTTCGCATGCACCTGGTGATGACCGCCTCGGTGGCGGCATCGCTGGCGCTGGTGATTGTGTTGATTATCGCGCTGGATTGGCCCTTTCGCGGCGACGTCAGCATCTCCCCCGAGGCCTTCGTGAAGGCCCAGCAATCGTGGAACAATCTATCTTACACTAAAGTGGCGCCATGACGGCGGCCGCTCTGGCGTTCTATTGATAAACGTGTTGGCCTTCGCCGAGCCGGCCCGCATCTGCCCCCCTTCCCCATGGCACAAAGGGGGGCGTAATGCGGGCTAGTTGAGGCGGCCCCGCTGGCTAAAAGGCCTGAGGAACCAGGAAGGAGAAGGTCCCGCCTACCGAACCGTCGGTGATAAAAACCTCGCCGTCCTGGGGATCTATCGCGATTCCGGTCGGCGAAGCCATCCCGGTGTTGGGCCCATGAATCACGAACTCGGGCGGCACGTCGCCGTTGTCGGTGATCTTCCACACCCCCACGAAGTCATTAGGATTACCCACGGTAAGGATTGGCACCGGCGGTCCGGTGCATCCCTTACGCGGCGCATAACCGGCCAAATCGTAGGGCGGTGTATAGGGCGTATTGCTCACGGTAGTGAAGATTCGGTCGTGCCAGACCTGCACCTGCTTGGCCCCGAGGATGCCAGTGTCGGGCCCACCAATGAAGGCCTTGGGGGGGACGTCGCCGTTGGCGAGGCGGTCGAAAATAAAAATTCCGCCGGGCTCGACGTCGGTGTGAAAGGTGGCCCCATAGACGCCGGCTTCGGCGCCAGGACTGCGACTTTGCGAGGTCACGGCTATGATCAGATTGCGCTCGGGGTCGACCGCGACTCCCGAGATGCCGCGCATCCGAGTCTTAAGCCCGCCGATTATCCGAATCGGCGCAACGTCGCCGTTGGCGTCCCAGGGATAGACCAGGATGTTGCTGCTGGCGTAATCGCCCACCACCAATTCGTGATGCACGTCATCGACCGCCAATCCCCAAGGCTGATGGAGCTGGGTCTTGGGACCCTGGATCACCCGAATAGGCGGCACTTGGCCACTGGAACCGCCTTTGAAGGCCACAATCGAACTGGCCAGCGGTTCGCTGCCCAGAATTTCATCGCGGCCGGGGTCGTAGGTCACGCCATGCGCGACTCGGGTAAGCTTGGTGATGGTGCCATAAATGCTTCTGACTGGTTCAACATTTCCCGCTGCCAACCTGGCAAACGATCCCACGCGGGGATCGGTTACTCAATTGGGAACGATTAGTTCATCGCGCTTGCTGTCGTAGGCGATGGTGTAGGGATTGCCAAAGCCAGCGGTTCGTGTGCCGGCCGGGGCGTTGCGAATAAATCGCAGTGGCGCGGCATCGCCCTCCGCCGTACGGTCGAAGACCATGGCACTGTGGCCGAAGTTGGTGACCCACAAGGTATTATGCGCCAGGTCAAAGGCCACGCTCATCGGAGTGACGATTTTGCTGTGCGGCCCCTGGATCACCCGGATCGGCTTGGCGTCGCCGCTGGCGGTCCGCTTGAAGACGAGGACCGAGTGACCGGCCGTATTGGCCACCGCAATCTCGTTATGGACCGGGTCCACCGCGATGCCCGAGGGCCAATTGAGCTGGGTGTGCCTTCCCTGAATGACCCGAATCGGCGGCACGTCGCCCTTGGCGTCGTCGGCGAAAATCGTAATCGAGGGCGGCTGGTAATGGCCGCCGCCGTTATAATCGATGTCCCAATAGGCTTGCGACCAGTTGCCGTGGTTGACTGCGCCGATTTCGTGATTGACGTCGTCCCAATAGATTCCGTGCGGATCGGCCATCTGGGTGTGCGGTCCGCGAATCGAGCGCAGCGGCAACTCGGCACCAGTGGCTCCCGTGCGGTAGAAAATGATCTGTTCGTTGTGTTCAATCGAAAGCGCCATCTGATGCAGGCGCTGGCTGAAGGCCAGCCCATAAGAGCCATGCGGTACCGCCAGCACGGTGGCCTTGTAGTCGCCGTTGGCGCCATATGGGAAACAGGCCACGTCGTCGCCTACGTCGTTCTCCGTGACGCACATCATTCGGCGTACCGGATCCAGCGCTACCCCGGTGGCGTAGGACAGGTAGGTGGCGGGCCCCTTGATCTGCGCTATCGCACGCGTGGCGTGAGTACTGTTGCTGGCCTCGTTGATGCGATAGACCAGCAGGCTTTTCATATTGGTATCGCTGATCGCGACTAAGCCGTTTTTGGTGTCCATCCCGATGGTGTTGAATTCGGGGTAGGGATCCGAGATCACCCGGCAGGGCGCGACGTTACCGCCGCCGGCGGTGCCGAAGACCTTGGCAAAGTTGAAGTGCGCCTTGCTTTGAGCATCGGCCATGCCCGACCATCCCGCACTTATTACAAAGCCGATTAGCAAGACGGCACCTAGGGCGAGAGGCCCTTTGCCTGGTCGCGCCTTCCTACACTGAGGGTATTCTCCCGCCATCATCCATCTCCCGATAGGTTTACCGAGCTATTTGGTTTCCCGCGGCATCGCGCCCGGTCTGAAACCTTTCATCCTTTTGCCTTCCTTTAAACTCCGGCTAAAGCTATCTGTCAAACTCTCGTCGCCCATTACTTCGGGGTCCGGGCTCTCCCTGCTAGACTGGCGGTCATGGTGGATTCCGACGACGACGTGGCCTTAGCGCAACAGTTCATGCGATTCGTCGGTATTGTACGAGAATTGCGCCGTTCCTGCCCCTGGGACCGCGTTCAGACAGCGGATTCACTGAGGCGCTATCTGCTTGAGGAAGCCTACGAGGCGGTGGCCGCGATTGAAATGGGCGATCGATCCGGCTTGGCCGACGAGTTGGGCGATCTGCTGTTGCAGATTGTGTTGCATGCAACTATCGCGGCTGAAAGCGGCGTCTTCGATTTGACCCGAATCATTCGCCAAGGCGCTGACAAACTGATCCGCCGTCATCCCCATGTCTTTGCCAATGCGCCCGCGCGCGACGCGCAAGAGGTCGCGCAGCGCTGGGAGGAGATAAAGCGGCAGGAACGGCGCGTGGCGGCCGCTCCCGCCACCCTCGACTTGATTCCCCGCGCGCTCCCGGCCTTGCTGCGTGCCGAGAAACTGGGTGCACGCGCTCGCGCCGCCGGGATGGACTGGGCTGACCTTCGCGCCGTATTGGGCAAGGTTCGCGAGGAGTTGGCCGAGGTCGAAGAGGCCCTAGATCGCGGCCAGCAGGCCGCTGCGGCGCTGGAGCTGGGTGATGCGCTGCTAGCGCTGGCCAATGCCCCGCGTTTTGTGGATGCCAGCGCGGAGGATGTCCTGCGGCAGGCCTGCGATAAGTTCGTGGGGCGCTTCACCGCGCTGGAAAACGAAATCCAAGCCAGTGGCCGTACCCTAAGCGATCTGACACCGCAGGAAATCGACGCCGCCTGGAGACGCGCCAAAGGCCGTTAGCCTTGCGCGACCCCTCGGTTACGAGCGTCTCAATTTGACCACCCATACGCACTGACCACCGAGAGGACGCAACTAGCTGGCACGCTAAATGCTCCAGTCACCACCAGAGCGCGTGGCGAGGTTGGCAAAATGGCTGATAAAAGCACGGGTAAGAATCTTCGAGCTTGGTTGGCGGCTCAGCTTCTGAAGCATCAAATCCTTGTTGCTATTTTTACCATTTTGATGCTTTTTGCTGCGCAACCGACCATTTGTGGCTGGATCTTCCCGGATAGCTCTGGCCCCCAGCTTACGACGCAAGTCGTGTACGCATCCAATGTCCCTGGCCAATAGTTCGGCGGGCTCCCAACTTCCTACGTTGCAGTAACGCCACGAATGTTGCCTTTTGGCCGCACGCGCCGTCCGGGGTCGAAGCTTAGAGGCGTTGACTACATTCCTAATACTTGGTAGTTTTCAGCCCGGTTATGCCACACGTACCCGTTCATCCATCAGCGATTAAACGCCATCGTCAGAACCTCAAGCGCCGGTTGCGCAATCGTGCGATCAAGGCGCAGGTTCACACCGCGATCAAGCGGGTCACCGAAGCGATCAAGAGCGGAACGGTGAGCACTGACCCAACCCCCTTGCGAAGCGCCGTAAAAGAGTTGGGTAAAGCGGCCAGCAAAGGCGTAATGCATCGCAACACCGTCTCCCGTAAAATCGCCCGTCTGTCGCGCCAAGCGGCTAAGGCCTCGGCCCCCAGCTAAACCACCCCTCCCCTGCCCGCTTGCGCCACTCAACCGCTGCTCGCGCGGCGCTGTGTTCCATCCTGGGTGAGCAGAGCCAATAGCAGCCCCGAGAGGGCGGCCTCGCGGTCGCGGATGGTGCCGTCCTTCATGGTGCGATCCAATTCTACCGCAGCCTGATAGACCGCGTTGAGATGGTTTTTGCCAAAACGCTTGGCTGCGTCCATCGCGACCCCGACCATCGGGCTGCGCGGAGGTAGTTTAAGCGCGACCGCCAGATCGAGCGGCGAGCGACGCTGCTCTGCTAAGTGGGCTGCCGTCACCATCCGGCGCAGGGCAGGAATGATCTCCACCGCCAGTAGTTCGTTGGCATTGCGTCCCAGCTCGAGAGCCCCGTCCAAGAGCGCAAAGGCAAGCTGTGGGTATTGGCCGGCAAGGCTCTGGGATAGCGCGAAAAGTTCGCCGCCCAGGCGGGAGTCAGCGTCCAGGGTACGCACAAACTGCTCGGGTGGTTGGATAGTCTTGACCAGCGCGGCCAAGGCCAGTGCATTGTGCATTTCCAGCAGGTTAGCGCCGTACTTGAGCACTATCAGCTCAAGCGCAGCCGAACTCAGTGTCACTCCCAGCCTACGGGCGAACAGGCCGGCGTATTGGACGAGCTGGCTGTCAAAGGGGCGATTGCACACGATGGTCAAGCCGCCAGCTTCGAGCGCACGCCCTACTTTGGCCGGTACGCTGTCGCGCTCGTAAAGCAAAACCAGGCGCGAGGGCAGCCGCACGCTTTCAATCGCTTCGATCAGCGGACTATCATCGCTACCGCCACGCCCTCCCCCGTCCGGTTCCTCGCCCTCCTCGCTGCCATCAGCCCTGACCCGGCGCGTGCGAAGGACTCGAGCCACCGCGGTTGTAGCCGATGAAAACAAGCTGGGTGCGGCAACTGCCTCCAGCAGCGGACCCAGATCCGCCGTGTTGCCGATATGAAATCGGCGCAGCTCGGCGGCTTCGCCACGCAACGCCGCACAGCAGCATTCCAGGACATATTCCTTGAGAAATAGCTCGGGACCCGTGATCAAAATTGCTGCTGGCAGCATCTGCTTGCCGGCTTCGAGCTGATGTAGGCAGGCTAATGCATTTTCCGCGGCCATCGCGTAACCCAGCTCTTACTGTCCGTCAGGCTCTCGGCACCCCGGCACTGTCCCCTGCCCCGATTCAGTCCTTGAGCGCAGCAAGATTGTCATCGCCTTTGTGTTTAACGCCCATCCGCTCAGCCATCACGTCGATGACACCGTTGACGAACTGGCTGGAGCCATGGTCGCCGTAGCGCTTGGCCAGCTCCACCGCCTCGTCCATGGTGGCACGCGCAGGAATATCAGCCCGGCGCAGGAGCTCGAAACCGGCCAGGCGCAGGATGTTGTGATCGATTCTGGACAGGCGGGTAAGCGACCAGTTGGTGACGACCTGAGTCAAAAGCTGGTCGAGGTAGTCCATCTCGGCGAGCACTCCGCCGACCAGCTCCATAGCGAACAGGCGGGCGCGCTGATCAGCAGGAACCTGGGCGATCAGCTCCTGGGCTTCACGCAGCGAGCGGTCGCCTACGATATCCATGCGGTAAAGCGCCTTGAGCGCCAGCTCGCGGCCTGCCCGTCTCAGTCCCATAACCTAGTCCCAAAAAGCGGCGTCCCAGATGCCCTAGCGGTAAATCGATGCCTTAGCTGTAAATCGCGCTCAGCGCGAGTTCACCTTAAGATCGGAGAACAGATGTCCCAGTTTGAGTTGTTTGGTGCGCAGATACTGGATATTGAGCGAATGCGCCGGCGCTTCCAGCGCCACCCGGGTGACTTCCAGCCCGTGGCCACGCAAACCCTCGACCTTGTCTGGGTTATTGGTCAGGAGCATGACATGCCCGACCTGCAGATCGCGCAGGATCTGGGCGCCAATTCCATATTCGCGCATATCCTCCTTGAAGCCTAGCTCCAGGTTGGCTTCCACCGTATCCAGGCCGCGGTCCTGCAAAGCGTAAGCGCGAATCTTATTGCCCAGCCCAATTCCGCGCCCTTCCTGGTGGAGATAGATGAGGATTCCGGCCGGGCTCTGACAGATCCGCGCGAGCGATTCTTGGAGCTGCTCGCCGCAATCGCAGCGGCGCGAACCGAACACATCGCCGGTCAAGCATTCGGAGTGAATCCGCACCAGCGTGGGACGATTGGGCTGGATCCGGCCGTGAAGCAGCGTCAAATGCTCGTGAGCGTCGGCGATATTGCGATAGACCAGGGCACGCATCTTGCCCATCGGCAAGGCAAAATCAACTTCCGAGACACGCCGAACCAGCACTTCATGGGTACGTCGGTAGGCGACCAGGCTCTCCACCGTACACACCGGCAGGCGATGATGGGCGGCAAACTGCTCAAGCTCGGCGCCGCGCGCGGCCTCACCCTGCTCGGTAAGGATTTCGCACAGCGCCGCGCACGGCCTCTTCCCCGCCAGCCGCATCAGGTCCACGGCCGCTTCGGCGCGGCCAGCTCGCACCATCACGCCGCCGCTGACGCTGGCCAGTGGCGGCACATGACCGGGCATCATGAAATCCTGCGGCCGGCTGGTGGGCGAAGCCAGTGCCCGCAGAGTCAACGCCCGATCGGAAGCGGAGATGCCGGTACTGACACCGTGGCGGGCCTCCACTGAAGCTCCCACCGCCGGCGTTTCGCGCAAATCACCGCGGCGGCCCGACAGCAGCGGGATGCCTAGCTCGCGCAGACGGTCTTCTGGTAGCGCCGCCGCGACGATCCCGCGCGCGTGGGTAACCATGAAGTTGACCAGCTCGGGGGTGATGGTTTCAGCCGCTGCCACCAGATCGGCCTCGCCCAGGGGGCCAACCAAAATCACCATCTGGCCCGCGGCCAGACGTTTGAGACTGTCTTGCAGCGTCATGAATAATCCGTTGGAAATGGTACCATCACCCACGCCATCAGACCAGCACGCTTGGCGCCGGCCGCTCATCATCTCTCCACTTGGGCGGCGAAATGCGGACGGCCTTCCAGCAGCCAATCCTGGCCCATCGCGCGCGCGGCCAGTTCGCGCACCGCGATTCCACTCGCCCGATTGTCAATCGGGCTTACCGCCGGCAAGCCTGCGCCTGCGATTCGTGGGGTGATGAAAAAGGCCAGGCGATCGACTACCCTCGCAGCCAAGGCGGCCCCAGCCAACTGAGCTCCGCCTTCGATCATTACCTTGGACCATCCACGCTCGGCCAGTACTGTCATCAAGGCGTTCAAATCGACCAGTCCGGCCCGATTGGCTGGCAGCGCGAGTATCTCGGCACGATAACGTCCGCGCGCTTGGGCGTCATGCGCGCTCAGCGTAGCTAGCAAGGAGGGCGCCTGAGACCTTAGATGAAACAGGCGGGCTTGGGCTGGAACGCGCAGATGAGCGTCAACCACAATCCGCACCGGGTCGCGCCCTCGTGTCATTCTACAAGTAAGACGCGGATCGTCGGCGATCACCGTGCCGGCTCCGACCATCACGACGTCGTATTCGTTACGCCATCGATGGACCAGCGCGCGCGCCGGCGCCCCGCTCAGCCAACGCCGGCCGGGAATCGCGATCCGCCCATCGAGGGTCAGCGCCAACTTGAGCAGCACAAAGGGGCGCCCCTTGCTGACGCGCCAGATAAAGCCCTCGTTGAGCCGCCGGCATTCCGCTTGACGGACCCCCAGGACCACTTCAATTCCGGCCGCGCGCAAGCGGCGGACTCCGCGCCCACGCACTGCGGGATAGGGATCGATGCAACCTACTACCACCCGCCCGACTCCGGCGTCGATCAGGGCCTGGGCACAGGGGGGCGTTTGTCCGATATGAGCGCATGGCTCCAGAGTGACGTAGGCAACCGCTCCCCGGGCACGGCGGCCCGCGATCTGCAAAGCCTGAGTCTCGGCGTGCGGCCGGCCACCGGCGGCGGTGGCGCCTTTTGCTACCACCCGCCCTTGCTTGACGATCACGCAGCCCACCGCGGGATTGGGTGAAGTGCGACCGAGGACACCGGCGGCCAAGGCCAGCGCCTGGTCCATGAAATACTCATCCGGACCGGCCGCGGGAGAATCCATCGCCAAGCTCAGGCGGAACTGCCGCCACTTTTGCCCTTGCCCGCCACTGGCGGGCCGGCCTGCTGGCGATGGCTTATTAGCTCTTCGAGTTCATGCATGAACTCGCCGATATCCTTGAAAGAACGGTAGACCGAAGCAAAGCGCACATATGCGACCTGGTCCAGCTCGTGCAGCTCGTTCATCACCGCACCGCCCACAAAGGAACTGGGTACTTCCTTGCCGCCCAGTTCCAACACTGCAGCCTCGATGCGGTCGGCCAACTGCTCAATCTCTTCCATCGAGACCGGCCGTTTCTCGCAGGCTTTTTTGAGCCCGGCGATTAACTTTTGCCGGTCGAACGGCTCGCGCCGGCCGTCTTTTTTGATCACCATCGGCGCGATCTCTTCCACTCGCTCGTACGTCGTAAAGCGCCGCCGGCAGGCGGCGCACACGCGGCGGCGCCGAATCGTGCTACCCTCGCTGGAAACCCGCGAATCGATTACCCGATTGTTACCATGGCGACAGAACGGGCAACGCATAACGGGATCAGGACTGGAGTTGATATGCGAAGCGTCCACCGCCAGCGGAACGCCTCACGCGTCGCCTCTGGCAGTGTAACGCTGACCGGATGAAAACAGGCGCGGGGCCGGGCTGGTTGGCCCAGAGCCCGCCGATCGGACCCGACCTAGCTCTTGTGCGCCTGAATATAATCAACCACGTCTTTGACGGTACGGATCTTCTCGGCATCCTCATCCGAGATCTCCATTCCGTACTCCTCCTCCAACGCCATCACCAACTCGACGATATCCAAAGAGTCGGCCCCCAGATCCTCGATAAAAGAGGCTTCCGGGGTCACCTCGTTGGCGGCTACGCCAAGCTGCTCGCTGATGATCTCGCGGACCCTGCTCTCGACGTCTGCGGCCATCTTATACCTCTTCCTCCTGCCACGGCACGGTTGGCGCCGGGGTCAATCGCCCCTTGAATTTACGCTCCCACGGAGCCACGGGCTTAACCGGGCGGCGCGGCGCTTGCCGGGCGAACGCAAACCGCCAGCATAGGGACTTATATAGGGCCAAGCAAGGCATTGTGCTCCGTCCGGTTATTGCGTACCGCGCTTGGCCTGAGCCAGTTACACTGCGCTTAAACCTGCGCCAAGGCGGAACGCAAGCCAGGCAACGACGCCGCTTCTTCCATCGAATGAACGGGCAATTGCCGGTTGATCCGACGCATCAGGCCACTCAGCACACGACCCGGCCCGATTTCGATCGCCTGTTCGATGCCTGCCTGCGCCATCGTTTGCATCGATTGGTCCCAGCGCACCGGTGCGGTTATCTGCTCCAGCAACAAGGGAACGACTCGATTTGGGTCGCGGTTGATTCGGCCATCGACGTTGGCAACCACCCCTGCTGTCAACTCCCCCACTTGTAATTCGGCCAGCACCGGCGCCATTCCTTCGCGCGCCGGCCGCATCAAGGAGCAATGAAAGGGAGCGCTGACGTTGAGCATCACCGACAGCTTGCTTCCCCGTGCCTTAGCCAACTCCAATGCGCGGTTCACCGCGGCGGCGTAACCCGCGACCACGATCTGACCGGGAGCATTGAAGTTGGCCGGGGCGACGAACTCCGCACCTTCGGTAGCTTGTGCGCACACTTCCTCAACCGCAGCCGGCTCCAGTCCTATGAGCGCTGCCATCGCACCCAGACCGGGCGGGCAAGCCGCCTGCATCAGCGCTCCGCGCCGGCGCACCGCCCTTACCGCTTGTTCAAAGCGCAGCGCGCCCACCGCAACCAGTGCGCTGTATTCGCCCAGGCTGTGGCCGGCGGCTAAGGTCGGGCGCAACCCCAGTTCATCGGTTAGCACGCGCCAAGCCGCCACCGAAACGGTCAGGATGGCGGGCTGGGTGTTGGCGGTCAGGCGCAGAGCGTCTTCCGGCCCCTCGAAGCATAGCCGAGACAGCGGCTCTCCCAAGGCCTGATCGGCTTGTTCGAAGGTCTCTCGCGCGCTGGCGAAATTGTCGGCCAGCGATTTGCCCATACCGACTTTTTGCGCCCCTTGACCGGGAAATAGAAAAGCCAAGTTCATGGATTGCTCAGTGCTCGGGTTTGGGTGGCGTTGGCGGTGGGGTCAGAGCAGGCGGGGTCGCCGGACCCGACGGGGCCGCTTCGGCGGCCGGTTTGCCGGTAGTAGCGCCGTTGCTGCTGATTCGCGGCATCACCTCCACCGTGACTTGGCGCGCGACGGCGTGCTCGGCCTCCGACTCGCCCTTCAGGCTACCGGTGTCCCTGACTGGGTTGGCGCTCTGCAGACTGCCCGTGGCGCGCGCGGACGCCGCCGCCGGTTCACCCTCGCGGGCCGGCCGCGCGGCTTCGCTCTCGCGCGCGCGGCGCTGTAGCCGGTCTCGCATCCGGCTGAACAGCGCGCGGAAGCCCTTGCTGGGAGGAGGCAGTGCTAGATTGGCGGTCAGTTGTGCCATCAATGCCACGATCTCGCGATTGACGGCCTCGCCCAAAGCACCATTGGCGGCAGCCCGCAGGGCATTGCGAATGGCCAGGGCACTGGAGCTGCCATGGGCAATAAAGGCCGCTCCGTTGAGCCCCAGCAGTGGCGCCCCACCATATTCGGAAGGCTCCAGCCGCGCACGTAGCGCCTTGAGGCGACGGCGAATCAGCAAGTAGCTAAGCCGGCCGCGCGCGCTGGTGGTGAAGATTTCGCGTAGACTGCTCAAGGCAAAACGCGCCGTTCCCTCCGCGGTCTTAAGCGCCACATTGCCGGTAAAGCCGTCAGTCACAATCACATCGGCCTTGGCATAATGGAGGTCGCGCCCCTCCAGATAGCCAACGTAGTTGACCGCACCGGTCTGGCGCAGCAAAGCCGCGGCGCTGCGGGTCAGGTCGTTGCCCTTGGAGTCTTCCTCGCCGTTGGAGAGCAAGGCCACCCGCGGTTGGGCGATCCCTCGTAGGTGGCGCATGTAAGCGCTGCCCATGGCGGCAAATTGAGCCAGGTTGGCAGCCTTGACCTCGGTATTGGCGCCGGCGTCGATAAGCAGCGTGACTTCTTCCAGCGAGGGCACCAGCGAGGCGATCGCCGGTCGATCGATCCCGGCCAGATTACCCATCACGGCAATCCCGATCGTCATCATGGCGCCGGAGTTGCCCGCGCTGATGACCGCCCCCACCTCTCCCCGCTTCATCAACTCATAGCACAGATGAAGCGAGGAATGAGGTTTGGAGAGTACCGCCTCCATTGGCGCTTCGTCCATCGCCACCACTTCGGTGGCATGCTCAATAGTGAGCTTGAGACCCTTGGTGACGTGCTCGCTCAGCTCGCGCTGGATGAGGTCGCGGTCGCCCACCAGCACGACCTCCAAGCCCAACTCGCGCGCCGCCATCACCGCCCCTTCCACGGTGGCACGCGGCGCGAAGTCACCCCCCATCGCGTCTAGCGCGATTTTCACCTTCATGCTTGCTCAGCCTTGTTCGGCCTCGGCCATCTGACGGCCACGATAGGTCCCGCAATGGCGGCAGATGCGATGGGGCAGCGTGCTCTCGCCGCATTGCGGGCAACTGATCACACTGACCGCGGTCAAGGAGTCATGGGCGCGACGCTTATCGCGCTTGGACTTGGAGGTTCGGCGTTTGGGTACGGGCATGAGGCATTGATTCCTTTGTGTGGGATGCGCTCCGCTATCAGGAGCGAGTTACTTTAAGCGAGCGAAACACGGCAAACCGCGGATCGGCTGGTGCCTGGTCGCACGCGCACGATGTCCAGTTCAGATTAGCTCCGCATCGCGCACACAGGCCGCGGCAATCCTCGGCGCACAACGGACGCATGGGCAAGGCCAATAGCAGTTGTTCGCTGACCAGCGGCAATAAGTCGATCTCATCGCCCGCATAAGTAGAGAATTCAAGATCCTCGCTCCCCAGGTCGCGTCGGCCCCCCTCGCCCAACACGCGTGGTGCCAGGACAAAGCGAAATTGGCGCTGGCTGGGGGCTTGGAACTGCTCGGTGCAACGAGCGCAAAGCGCGGTCATCTCGGCGCTCAAGGTGCCGGCAAAAAACAGCTCCATACCGGCCCGATAATAGGTGAGATGAATCGTGAAGGGCTGGCGCAAGTGGTATTCGCGCACCGGGCCACGTTCCAAAAGCCGGTTGACTTCATGCTCGTCGGCGCGGAACTCAAGCTCCTGTTCCTCGGAGGTAATTTCTTCAATGCGCAGTTTCACGGCGACGCCCTACGTAACCATGGGCAGGTACGATAGCCACCCATTATGACATGCCTTCCACGCCCTTCAAACACGGGGTGTCCCAAGCGTAGCACTGCCTAACATATCTCCGAAGGCTAACCCGCGGGTCAACCGACCTGCCGTTTTCCGCCTGGTCGGGTTTTGACGGGCACCCCCACACGCGGGCAGTCGGGCTCCAGCGGGCAGAGCTCACAACGCGGGCGCTGCGCCACGCAAATTCGCCGGCCATGGAGAATCAGACGCATCGAAAAGGCGGTCCATTGCGCGGGTGGCAGCAATGCCTGCAGATCCTGCTCGATCTTGCCGGGATCGCGCTGCACACTCAATCCCAAGCGATACGACAAGCGTCGTACATGAGTATCCACGACCAGCCCGGGCTTGCCGAAAATGTGGCCTAAGATCACGTTTGCGGTCTTTCGTCCCACTCCAGGCAGACTGACCAGCTCTTCCATAGTGTCAGGCACCTGGCCGTCGAAGCGCTCCAGCAGCGCGCGCGCAACCCCCTGTAGCGCCTTGGTTTTCTGACGAAAGAATCCGGTGGATGCGATCATTCGCTCGATAAGCTCCGCCGGTGCGGCCGCGGTCGCCCGCGGATCGGGCAGCCGCGCGAACAATTCAGGCGTCACTCGGTTGACTCGTTCGTCGGTACATTGGGCCGATAAGATGGTCGCGACCAGGCATTGCCAAGCATCGTGGAAATCCAAGCTGATACGCGCCTGCGGATACGACTGTTCCAGCCTTGCGGCAAGTCGTAGGGCGCGCTGCTTCTTTTGCGCGGCGGTTTCCTTAGCGGCCATGCCCTCGCTCCTGGTTGGCCGCTCGAGCATCGGTGGCAACCGGCTGCTCGAATTGTACCTGGCGGGCCAAAGTAGCGATTACCGCCTCGATTTGCGCTCGTGTGCGAGCATGATCCCACCCCAATTCGGCCGCCAGCAGCGGCGCCGCCGCGCGCGCGGCAGCCGCCGCATACAGCGGATAGCGCCAGGCCATCGCGGTGCGACGCACGATGAAGTCCTCCAGCATCACGACCATCTCATGCCGGGCGGCAAAAATCGCCTCGGCTGCGAGCACCGGACAGCCTGGAACCAGCGGCTGGCCCAAATCCGCTCGCTCGTCGATAAGCTTGTGAACCATCGCGGCTCGTCCACCGTAGCGCGCGTAGAGCCGTGGATCCCAACCACCAGCCGGCGCGGCCGCATTCCAGGCTCCCGGCAAGGGCAGCGTCAGGCTGGGACACGGCTCGCACTTACGCCCCAGTTGCCGGCACGCCATCGCCACCACTTCGTGGCCGAGCCAGCGGTGGGTGGTCAGCTTGCCACCGGCAATGCTGATCAGGCCGCTGCTCGAGCGGCTGATGAGCGCCTCGCGCGGCAGCGCCGAGGGAGCTCCGGAGCGGTTGGCCAGGGCGCGCACGCCAGCCAGACTGCCAACAATTGCGTCTGCCCGCAGATCGAGGCCTGGAGCAATGCGCCGAACCACCTCCAGCAGATAATCGCGCTCGGCCGCCGTAACCGTGACTTGAGCAGGGTCGCCAGCAAATTCGGTATCGGTGGTACCGAGCACTATCGAAGCCGGATAGCGCATCAAGAATACCAAGCGGCCCACGCCGTCAGCCAGCACCAGCGAAACCGCTGGGGAATCGTGGGGGCACGGGAAAATCAGATGTACCCCCTTGGTCAGACGCATCAGCGGTGCGGCCACCGGCTGGTCACGCCGGCGGATGGTATCGCTCCAAGGGCCGGTGGCATTTACCATTACCCGAGCGCGTAGCTCTAGCCGCGCCCCGCTGATTAGATCGCGCACGCCGGCGGGGCGCAGCTTGGCACCAGGCGTGCCTAATTCATCCACCTCGGCATAGTTGAGTACGGCCGCGCCGTGTGCCTGCGCATCCAAAATGTTCTCTACTACCAGTCGCGCGTCGTCGCCCGTTGCATCCTGGAAGAGGGCTGCGCCGGCCAACCCCTCAGGCTGCAATCCGGGCTCCAATGCCCGGGCCTGCTGCGCGCCGATCATGCGATGACGATGGGCAGCGGGCGCACCCGCCATTCGGTCATATAGCCACAGGCCGGCTCGCAGCGCCAACGCGGAGGGGGCGTGGTCGCGGTAAAGCGGGAACATAAAACCAATGGGATGGACCAGATGGGGTGCGGTAAGCTGGCGCAGCCGCTCACGCTCGCGCAAGGCCTGATAGACCAAGCGCAATTGTCCCTGGGGTAGGTAGCGCAAGCCGCCATGAATAAGCTTGGAGGATTGAGATGAGGTGTAGGCGGCGAAATCAGCCCGCTCCACCAAGGCCACGCGCAACCCGTGCAGGGCTGCGTCGCGCGCGACCGCGGCGCCATTGATCCCCCCGCCAATCACCGCCAGATCGAAGGTTTCGCCCGAAAGCCGCTGCAGCTGCGCGGCGCGCCAATCCACTTGCGCGCGACTCCTACGAACTCAGGGCTGCGCCGGCCCCGAGTCCGGTTCGTCATCGTCGCCATAGCGCTCCTCGCGCCAGGGGTCGCCGTGATTATGATAGCCGCGGACTTCCCAGAACCCAGGCTGATCAACGGCACTGAATTCCAGCGCGCGTACCCATTTGGCACTCTTCCAGCCGTACAATTTGGGCACTACCAAGCGGGCCGGAAAGCCGTGATCGGCTTCCAATGGGCGGCCATCCAAGCCGTCGGCCAACATTACGTCCTCAGCCAAGAACTCCTCCAGAGGCAAATTGGTGCTGTAGCCCTGCTCGCACCTCACAATCACGAAGCGAGCCCGTGGAGTCAGCTCTATGAGCTTGAGCAATTCGCTGCTTTTAACCCCTTGCCAACGATTGTTCAGACGCGACCAGGTAGTTACGCAATGAAAGTCGGAGAGCTGCTCCACGCGCGGTAACGCTTTGAACTGCGAATAATCAAGCCTCAGCGGTCGGCTGACCTCGCCGACAAGTTGGAGGTCCCACTTGGCCGGGTCAAACGGCGGGGTCGGCCCGTAACTCAAGACCGGGAATTTGCTCACCAGATACTGACCCGGCGGCACCCGTTTTTCCTCAGCGGACGGCATTGTCGTGCGCATCGCCGATCTCCCTCAGGGTTGGTCTGCACCGCGATGGTTGCCATCGCGCTGCAGCACCGCGCCAATAGCCTCGGTCAATTGCGCGGTGGTGGCGCGGCCGCCCAAATCGCTCGTCAGCACGCGTCCACTCTTGAGCACCGCGCTGGTCGCAGCACGGATACGGCGGGCGGCGGTGGTTTCGCCGATGTAGTCCAGCAGCATCGCCGCGCTCAGGATCGCCGCCGTGGGGTTGGCCACCCCCTTGCCCGCGATATCAGGAGCGGTGCCGTGGACCGCCTCGAAAATCGCCCCCTTGTCGCCATAATTGGCGCCCGGTACCAGTCCCAGTCCGCCCACTAGGCCCGCACACAGGTCGGAGACGATGTCGCCGTAGAGGTTTTCAAGCAGCAGCACATCGAAGGCTGCCGGTTCGGTCACCAGCCGCATGCAGGCGGCGTCCACGATCTGCTCCTGGTACTTGATTTCGGGGTAGTGGCGCGCTACCTGGCGTGCGCATTTGAGAAACAGGCCGTCCGAGAGCTTCATGATGTTGGCCTTATGGATGGCGGTTACCGTCTGGCGGCGTTCGCGCCGCGCGTACTCGAAGGCGAAGCGCGCGATCCGCGTCGAGGCGCGCGCCGTGATCAATTTAATGCTCTCAACCACGCCGGGAACAAGTTGATGCTCCAGGCCGGCATAGAGATCTTCGGTATTCTCGCGCACCACTATCAGATCGACATCGTGAAAGCGGGTCACCACCCCGCTTAAGCTTTGGATCGGGCGCAGGTTGGCGTAGAGGTTGAAAGTCTTGCGCAAGTACACGTTGATCGAGCGATAGCCCTCGCCGACCCGGGTTTCCAGCGGTCCCTTGAGCGCAAGCCCGGTCTGGCGCAGCGATTTGAGCAAGGCGTCAGGAACCGGGTTGCCCACGGTTTTAAGCGCGGTGGCGCCGGCGATTTGACGATCCCACTGAATTTGCACTCCGGCGTGTTCCACCACCCGCACTGCAGCTTCGATTACCTCAGGTCCAATCCCGTCGCCCGGAATCAAGGTCACGGTCGCCATCCGCCTTGCCCGCGCCTTGGAGGAAGGGCCGTTGGCGCCATTGATAGGTTTTCTCATTCGAACAACCGTCTCTTTCTAATACACCAAGCCGATGAACAAATCGGCCACGTTAGTGCGGGTAGCGCCGCTCTTGAACAGATCACCCGCCGCCTCTAGTACCGGGTAGGAGTTGTTGCGGGCCAACTCGGCCGCCGGATCCAGCCCACGGCTACGTGCGCGCCCGCTGCTGCCGTTATCGGCGAATCCACCCGCCGCGTCGGTGGGACCATCCACCCCGTCGCTACCCGCGCATAGCAATGCTACTGAGCGGGCTGGCTGCAAGCGCTCCAGTTCCAGGGCGGCCGCCAGCGCTAGCTCCTGGGCTCGTCCACCGCGGCCGCTTCCTCGCACCTCGACCAGCGGTTCACCGCCAGCCAACAAGCACTGGTGCGGCAGAGCCTGCGCCAACTCCTGGGCCAAGCGGCGGCCGACCGCGCGGGCCTCGCCGTACAGATCTCCGCTCAGATGAGGCTCGAAGCCACGCCCGCGCGCGCTGGCGGCCGCCGCCGCCAGCGCGCGCTCGTTGTCGCCAATAACCACGTTCCTGACCCGCCGCAGCCGCGGATCTCCAGGCTTGGGGCTTTCCGCTATCTCGCCCGCCATTCCCGCCTCCAGCCAACTGCGCACCGCCTCTGGTGCGCGTCCCCATAATTTATGCCGAATCAAAACCCCACGCGCCTGCTCGAAGCTGCTCGGATCGGGCGCGGTCGGACCCGATCCGATCGTCGTCAAGTCGTTGCCGCGTACGTCGGAGACGATCAGCGTCAGCACCTCGGCTCCGTCGGCGGCGGCTGCCAAACGACCGCCCTTGAGTTGAGACAGATGTTTGCGCACGGTGTTGATTTCGCTTATGGCAGCGCGGGTTCGCAAAAGAGCCTGAGTGACGGCTAACTTGTCCTCCAGGCTGACGCCGGGAGGCGGCGCCACCATCAAGGCAGATGCACCGCCGCTGAGCAGGACCAGGAGCAGATCGTCGGGGCCTAGCGTTGCTGCCATCGCGAGCACCGCGCGCCCGGCCGCCAGGGAGTCCTGGTCGGGTAGCGGATGACCCCCGCGATAAAGCTGCCAACCCTGCGCCCGCAAAAGGTCTGCCAGCGCGGATTGGATCACGGGCGCAATCGCCATCGCCTGCGCCGGCGGTATAGTCAGCGCAGCGTGCGCCGCCGCCGCCATTGGCAGCGCCGCCTTGCCCACCGCCAAGGCGCTTAAGCGCCGGGCCGCCAGGTGCTGTGCCCACTGCTCGCGCAGTGCCTGAGTGACCAACGCCGCGGCGTCAACCGCGGCTACGGCGTCACGAAAAATACCCTCCAAGTCGGCGCGGGAATTATCGCGAATGGGGTTCATCGCCCGTTGAAAGGCCTTGGCGTGGTGCACACCTGGGCGCAGGCTTAAGCCCGCGGGCCAAGTCGGTGGGCACCACCGCCACTAGCGGCCATTGCGGATGAAGCTCATGAATTCCTGGCGCGTGGTTTGGTTGCTGCGAAATACCCCCAGCATCGCCGAGGTCGTGACCCAGGAGTTCTGCTTTTCCACCCCCCGCATGCGCATGCAGAGATGTTCAGCTTCCAGCACCACCGCGACTCCCATCGGATCGAGCTGCTCCCAGATGGTGTTAGCGATCTGGGTGGTCAGGCGCTCCTGGACCTGAAGGCGACGGGCATAAAGTTCCACCAGGCGCGCCAACTTGGATAGTCCGATAATGTGGCGCTTGGGCAGATAGGCGACGTGAGCCTTACCGATAAAGGGCAGCAGGTGATGCTCGCACAGCGAGAAGAAGTCGACATCGCGGCAGACGATCATCTCCTGATAATCTTCCTCAACGAACAGCGCGCCGTTGATAATCTCCTTGGCATTTTGCTGATAGCCATGGGTCAGGAACTCTAGCGCCTTGACTACACGGGTCGGAGTGCGAGCAAGCCCCTCGCGCTGCGGATCTTCGCCGACATAGGTTATAAGGGAGCGGACCGCCTCTTCGGCGGCGGTAGCATTAGACGCCATAGTGGCCTCGTTAAATCTTACCCGAGATAGCTTCGATCGCCGCTGGGGCGGTGTAATCAGCTGACTTAATTCTAAGTCACGGTCGGAAGTGGTGCGAGCAGACCAGAACGCTCAGGCGAACTCAAGGTTTTTCGCTGGCACGGATTTTCTGGTACTTGCGGTAATCGTAGCCGGTCGCCATCGCCATCAGCAAAGCCTCCATCCCCCCGCTTTTCTCCCGGCGCAGGATCTGCAGACGTTCGAAGAATTCCCGAAAATCCTTATTGGTCCGCTGGCCTTCGGGCACGGGATGCAAAAAGAAGTCACGCAGTCGCGTTATGGTAAAGCGCAGCGAGGAATAGCGCAGCTCGTTGGGAAAAGCGTCCCATTCGGCCAGAGACAAGGTCCGCACGCTTTCATAACCTTGGAGCAGATGGCGAAAGCGCTCCAGGGAATAGGAGTTGTTCACGAAGCACAGCGCGTTGACCGCAGTGGCGATATCGAAGATGAACTTGCCTCGGCAGGCCGCTTCGAAATCCAGCATTGCTACCAACCGCTCGCCCCGAAACAGCAGATTGTCCGCGAATAGATCACCGTGGATTATCCCCTTGGGCAGCTTGCTTTCCAGGTAGCGGTCCAGATACTCAATCTCATCCTCCAGGGTGCGCGTGATCCGGCGAAAATACGTAGGCAGGCGCGCTTTGACATGGAGAAACAGATCGGAGATCCGCTCGAAGCTGAAGCGGTTGTCGATCCCCTTCTTGTAGCCCTTGCCGATTACGTGTAGTTCGCCCAGGGCCCGGCCGATGGTTTCGAGCTGTGACAGGCGCAACTTGTGCGGCATTGGACTGCGCCCTTCGGCGTGCTTGCTGATCGACAGACAGCGGCGCTGATACTCGCGGTAATACCGCCCTTTGCGATCCTGGAGCGGGTGGGGGCAGGGAAAGGAGTGCTTGCGGAGAAAGCTCAGCAGATCGATCTCCCGCTTAATCTCCATTTCGCCCTTGGCTTCGTCGATCCGCAGGACATATTTGCCTTTGGCGGTCTCCAGCAGGTAGTTGCTGTTGACCGAGCCGTTGGTCAGAATAGCGACGTTGAGAAGCCGGCCAAAGGCATAGTCCTCGGCGAGCTCCTCAAGTAGGTCTGGGCTGAGCTCGGTGTATGCTGCCATTGAGTTGCGGAATCGAGATCCGCCCGCAAGTGTAGAGCCAAGTTACAAGCGCGTCAACTAGAGTCTAGTTATAGTCACCTTAGCGGCTTCAATTTCGCGCGGGCGCCTTCCACCCCAAGCCCGCCAATCCGGTATGTCAATCCCCTCGCCCCCTGAGGACAGCCGACATTAGCACTTTGCCGCCCGCGCCGTTTAGGATAATTTGTGCCAGATTTGCCGTGCGCACAGGCTAGACTCCACCCTGCGGGCTGCGAGCAAGGATAGAATTTGACCGACGGCGGCAGCGCCGATCGGGGTCAACCATATCGAGGCAAGCAAATGTCGCAATCTGGTACAGCTCGCAACCGCGTCGCCACCCCCACTCATCCTCTATTGAATCAACCTGCCCCTGACTTCGAACTACCCGACGCCCAGGGCGAGCGGGTCAAACTGGGCGACCTGCACCGAACGGGATGGCTAGTGCTGTACTTTTATCCCAAGGACATGACCCCAGGTTGCACTACCCAAGCTTGCACCTTCAATAGTCAAGTACCGGTTTGGTCGGATGTCCGGATCGTCGGTATCAGCGGTGACTCTCCGGCTTCTCATCAAAAATTCGCCCAACGCTACCAGCTCGCCTTCACTCTGCTTAGCGATACTGACCATCATGTGGCCGAGGCCTACGGGGTATATAAAAGAAAATCACTGTACGGTCACCAGTTCATGGGTATCGAGCGCACCACCTTCCTTATCGATCGCGCGGGCAGGGTGCGGCAGGTCTTCGCCAAAGTCAAAGTTCAAGGGCATGCCGAGGCGGTAGCGGCGGCGCTGGCCGCCCTCAAGGACAGGCCTTAGTCCACCGCCAGGTTCTGGCGCAAGAACTGCGCCACCGTTTGATCCACCCGCGTCCCCAACCGATCGCCGCCATGAGTGAAAAAGCGGGTCTGGACCTCGGCCCCGCGCTCGCGCAGGGCGACGGCCAATTGCTCCGCTTGGGCCACCGGCGCGTGACGATCCTTGCGACCGTGCAGGATCAGCACTTTGCAATCGAGTTTACGGGGCAAATGGTCGATTACGCTGCGCTCCTTAAGGACCCGCTTACTCGGCCAAACCTGATGGAGGATGGACAATTTGGTCAGCAGGCGGGCTTTAGGCCAGAATTCGGGTAAATCATATGTACCCGACTGCAAGATGACCACCCGCGCCCGCTCGTCCCGGTCCATCACCAGACCCGCGGCCACGGCACCGTTACCTAATCCCCAAACCCCCATTCGCGCGCGGTCGACATCAGGCCGTCCGGCCAACAAATCCAACGCATGCTGCGTGGCGGCCACCGCCTGCGGACCCACGAAACGACCGGGACCGGAGGACTTGCCGTTGCCCGGCAAGCTGATACAAGCCAAATTCAACCCTAATTGGGTAAAGTGGTCCTCGCGCGTGATACATCGACCTGCAGTGCCGGCGTTGGGATCCAGAATCAGCAGGGTGGGCCAGCGGCCGGAGCGACCGGGACGAGCCAAATAGCCCTCGATCTGAAATTCATCGCGTCCTGAACTGACCTTGAAATTGAACGGCTCGATATTGCGGTTACGCCGCAATTCGCGGGTGGAGGCGGAGCGACAACCCACGCCCAGCCCCAGCAGCAGGGCCATCAAGCAGGATGCGAGGGCGTGTGGTAGCCAGAAATGAGCCCGCCTTATGCCTTTCTCATCCAGATCGCAGCCACCAGCAATCATTCGCTCTCCTCCCTCCAGCGGGTCGCGATTCCGAGCTTTTCTTCCAAAGCTCGTAGCCGGGCGACCAACTCGGGCAGATGACGCATAATCGCGGATTGGCGGCGCCACAAGCGGATCGGTACCGCCGGCCGCCCGCCCACAGTGGTGTGATCTCCCACCGTACCGGGGATGCCGCTGCCCGCCGCCACCCGCACTCGACGCCCGATTCGGACATGGTCGGCTACCCCACTCTGCCCGCCGAACTCACACCATTCACCCACTACACTGGAACCACCTACCCCACTTTGCGCAGCAAAGCGCGAAAAGGCTCCAATCTCACAGTTGTGGCCAATATGGACGAAATTGTCCAGTTTTACCCCCCGATGCACTATAGTGACACCTACTGTGGCCCGATCGATCGCCGCCAAAGCGCCGATTTCGACCTCCGACTCGACTATAACTTGCCCAACCTGTGGGATTTTAACCAAATCTTCACCTCGCTGAACAAAGCCGAAGCCCTCCGATCCCAGCACAGCCCCGTTGTGAAGCGTAACCCGGTCGCCCAGGCGGACCCCTTCGCGAATCGAAACGTGGCTGTGGCAAACCAGCCCGTCGCCGATAACCACGTCGGGATAAATCACTACGTGGGGATGAATAACCGCATCGCGGCCAATCTGCACTCGCTCGCCGATTACTACAAAGGCGCCGATACTGGCGCCCGGGCCGATACGCGCGCTGGGAGCAATCAGGGCACTGGGATGGATGCCGACCGGAGGGCGATAGGCGTGATGGAAAAGCCCCAAGGCACGGGCAAAATCGAGCTGCGGGTTGGAGCTCAGTAAAACCGGGCCAGCGACTTGCGAAGCCAACTCGGCCGTGGTGATTACCGCCGCTGGCCGGACTTGCGCCAACGCGCTCGCGAAACGGGCATTGGCAAGGAAGGTCACACTTCCCGGCCCTGCGCTGTCGATCGGCGCCGCCGCGCTTACCTCTTCCTCCCCCGCGCCGCGCAGGGACAACCCCAGCGCCGTCGCCAGTTCGCTCAGCTTCATGACCGCGTATCCCCTTGGATCGATTTAGCGCCACAATATAGTATTTTCGCAGCCAAGGCCGAACCCACCGCCGCTCATACTTAGCAACGGCAAGCAGCTGGTCAACGGCTCGGAGCGCCATCAAATGCAAGTGTCAGCCCCAATCTCAGCCGGCGAAGCCATCGATTTTGCGAAAGCTGGGGGCGTGGTTCCGGTGGTTACCATCGACGTTCACAGCGGGCGACTTTTGATGCTGGCCTACATGAACCGCGAAGCCTTCGAGGAAAGCCTGCGCAGCGGCCATGCCTGTTACTTCTCTCGCTCGCGCCAGCGGCTTTGGCGCAAGGGCGAGGAATCGGGAAATATTCAAGTAATACATGAGATACGTCTGGATTGCGACAACGACACCGTGCTCCTGGCGGTCGAGCAACGTGGCGACCGGGTGGCCTGCCATGAAGGGTACGAAAGCTGCTTTTTCCGCCGGCTGGAGGATGGCGTGTGGAAAGTGGTGGATCCGCGTCCGGTCGATCCGGGTAAATACGGCGAGCATTACGGCCACAAAGCGGCTAAGTGATGAGTCAGTCAGCAATATCCGAACAGCGCCTTAAGTTTGGGATCCCAAAGGGCAGCCTGGAGGCTCAGACGCTTGAGTTGATGCGCAAATCAGGCTGGCGCATCTCGGTCGATGCCCGCTCTTATCTGCCCAAGGTAGACGACCCCACTCTAAGCGCCCGCCTCCTGCGGCCCCAGGAGATGCCACGTTACATCTTCGACGGCTCCCTCGATGCTGGTATCACCGGACACGACTGGGTGGTGGAAAACGACGTCGACCTAATCCAGGTCGAAAGTTTCGTTTATTCCAAGGTCTCGCTGGCCCCCACTCGATGGGTACTGGTGGTGCCGAATAGCTCGCCCGTGCGCCGGATGGAAGATCTGGCGGGCAAGCGGGTGGCCACCGAGATGGTCAACTTCACGCGGCGGGTCTTCATCCAGCGAAAAATTAATGTAGAAGTTGAATTTTCCTGGGGGGCCACGGAGGCCAAGGTGGCTGAAGGGCTAGTCGATGCTGCCATCGAAGTGACCGAAACTGGCTCTTCTTTGCGCGCCAACGGACTGCGGATCGTCGAGGAGCTATTAACCTCAACCCCAGTGCTGGTGGCCAGCGCTGCGGCTTGGAAAGACCCCTGGAAACAGGCCAAGATCCGGCAAATCGGGGTGCTCTTTAAGGGCGCCTTGGATGCCGAGGCGCGGGTCGGGATTAAGATGAACTGCCCGCGCACGAGTCTGGATCGAGTTATAGCTCTGCTGCCCTCGATTACCGCGCCCACGGTCGCCCCGCTTTACCCCTCCTCGGCGCTCAAGGGGCAGGAATGGGTCGCCGTCGAAACCGTGATTAGCGAGCACACCGTGCGCGAACTCTTTCCCAAGCTGCTGGACGCCGGAGCGGTGGGAATCATCGAGTTCCCCCTCAATAAAATAATCTAAAGCAAGCCGGCCGGCTTGGATCGCTGGCGGTGGAATCGAGAGTTCCTCCTAATTCAAACGCCGCGAAACCTTGTTCAGGACAGCCACTCTGTCTATGCTCCGCGCAGTCTTTTGTTAACTAAAAGCTGCCAACTCTGACTCTCACTCTAATGCCGCCGGCTCGGCCAACCACCCGCCCTTGCATCTGGCTGTTCGCCCTTGCCGCCTTGGTGCTGGGATGCGCTACGGTTGCGGTACAGCCCAATTTCTATCGCCCGCCCCAAACCGCTGTCGATAAGATTCCTCTCGAGCTAGCGGTCGAACTGGCCACCCCGCATTTGCCCAACCTGTTGGTGAGCGGGACGACCAACCTGAGCGCGACGGTGGCACAAAGCGTGGGTCAGCAGTTTGAAGCTTGGTTCAGTACCACCTCTGCTTCGGTAGCCGAAGAGAGCGCCGACTTGGTAGCGGTAATTAGCATGGCAATTCCCTCCTGCGCGGGTCAGGCTAGTTGTCAAGGCTATGCGATGACAGTTGCCTTTCGTCAACCGGGATCGAACTATGTGCTGCTGCAGTTCAGCCGCGTGGCGCAAAGCGCCCCGCCCCCGAGCAAGGCCAGCACCCAGATGGTGCTAAGTTGCTTGTCGGTGGTGATGGCGCCCAATTGCTTCAAGCTCACTGGAGAGCTAACCCGCGACGCGATTGAACAGGCCACTTCGAGTCTGCTGGCGGGTATCGTCAGCGATATCCGCGATAGCCCCCTGTTTGCCGATTACACCAGCGCGACCGAGGCTGCCCAACAGGCCTTGGCGCAGATCCAGGCGCTGCCGCAAACAGCTCCCAGTCAGCAGCTGTTCGAGGCCTGCCGGTCAGCAATCGACGCCCTCCCCTTGCCCACCGCGGCGTTACCGCCTTCGGCCGCTACCATTGAACTGCACGAGCGTGCGATCGAGGCCAGTCGCGGTGCAAAGCTACCACCCGCAGGCGCGCAAGTTGACGCGCAAATGCGGATGGGGGCGCTGGCAGAGGAAAGCCAGCGTTTGGCCACGGCCTTCGACCACTTCGCCCGCGCCGCGGCCCAAGAACCGTGGCGCCCCGAGCCCTATTTCTCGATGGCGCAGGTGGCAGGGCGGATGGGCTACCCGATCAGCGCGCGCCGTTATCGCCAGCTCTATTTGCTAGCTCGCGACAGCTCCACGCCACCCGCGCCCGTTCGCCTATCGCCCTGAGGGCTTCCGCCGCTATTCGCCGCGCCAATTGGGTTTGCGCTTTTCAGCGAAGGCGCGCGGTCCCTCGACAAAATCCTGGGAAGCGCGCAACCGCTCGATCGCAGGGAAGCGATTGGCAACCGCCTCGGAGAGGGGGAGTTGCAGACCCGCTAGGGCGGCCTCCTTGGTAGCCTGAATCGATAACGGCGCGCACTCCATGATTTCCGCCGCCCAACGCTCCGCCGCCGCCTGCAATTGGTTGAGCGGCACAACCTCATTGACCAGCCCCAGCCGGGCCGCCTCGGCGGCTGAGATCTGACGCCCGGTCAGCATCATTCCCATCGCCAGCTTCAGCGGTATCTGGCGCGGCAAACGATGAATTCCTCCCGCCAAAGCCGCCAACCCCACGCGCGGTTCGGGCAGGCCGAAGCGGGCGTGCTCGGCGGCGATTACGAGATCGCAGGCCAGCACGATCTCAAAGCCGCCGCCCAAGGCGAAGCCGTTGACCGCCGCGATGATAGGCTTGGCGATGTCGAAGCGCGCGGTCAGGCCGGCAAAGCCACCGCGATGCGCGGGGCGCTGGGCGAAGCCATGTTGGGCGGTGTATTTGAGGTCGTTGCCGGCGGAAAAAGCTCGCTCACCGGCGCCGGTCAGGATAGCCACCCAAAGCTCACGGTCAGCCACGAAGTCGTCCCACACCCGATTCATTTCCAGGTGACAAGGTGGATGAAGGGCATTCATCACCTCGGGTCGATTAAGCGTGATTAAGGCGAGATGGTCACGCTTTTCGTATTTGACAAACTCCAATTCCACACCTAGTCCTCCTCTCCCAGCAAGTCGAAAAAAGCTTCCAGGCTGCGCATCAGTTGGCTGCGAATCTGAGCATAAGTGCCCTCGATTACGTGCATCGAGATATGCGAAGAACTGCCGTCGCTAAGCTGCGCGCTGGCGTCCTGAATCGAAGCGAGCTGGTCGCGTTCGTAAACTCGCATTCCGTACACCAGAGTGGCTTTGCGAGCGCCCCCTTTGACCAGCTTGAGCTTCTGCGCCATGTGATGCGCTCCTTAGTCCGAATCGCCCCGACTATAGCACGCTCCCCGCCAATACCTCACCCGCCATTGCGCATAACAGCGGTACCCGCCCACAAACAAGGCTGGCTCAGGCTGCCAAAGCGACCGGCTCAGCTTGACCTTCAGCCATCCTGGCCGGCGCAGGTCAAAAGCCTTGTAAGCCTCGATCGCCGAATCAAGGGGCTCGCGCTGACTGAGAATCAAGGCCGGATCGATGGCCAGCCTGCACCAGTCTCGCTCAGCTCAGGAAGATACTTGTGGTGGTTGCAGTTATCCGCCCTAAGAATCAGGTTTTTTTGCCTTGCCGATCGGCAAACTATCGATGGGCGGATAGACCCCGATGATCGACAAGGTGCCCGCTTTGGCCATCCTTTTCGGCCTCCTGGACCAAAGCCCAGCTGCCTCGGTGATTTTCTTGAACGCCAACTGGCCGCGCAACGTTAACTGTTTATAATCCGCCGACCCACCGGACACCTGACATCGGCGAGCGAAGGTCCTGTCCAGCAAATTAGTGGGGTTGGTGGAGCGGGCCCGCCGTGCCCGTCCGGATAGCACCACTCCCTTGACCGCGGCTTGTAAAGGTATTTGAGCTCATTGCCTTTTTGGCTCTTTGTCGTACTTTTCGCTCGTTTCGCTCCAGCTGAGATAAGCGGCACCGAACGCTCGCCCCACAGCGCTGGGCTTGTCTGGCTCTCTAGCGCGTGTTTTTGCGGGGCGTTGACAAGCGGCGAGCAGCCGTCGAAAATCCCGGGCGTGAAAAGGCGTCAATTCGCGCTATTGGTGTTGGGTTTACTCCTGATGAGCGGTTGCGGTGCGGCCTATCAGGCCTCCACCGAGATCCGCGCGCACCGCATGGAGGATTCCCTACAGCCGGGTGAAAGCATGAACGCCGTCCGCGACAAGTGGGGTATCCCTGACCTAACCACCCATGAAGCTCACGGCGCCGAGGTGTGGAGCTACGCTCAGCGGGCCAACACCAACGATATCGCGGCATCGCTTTTTTATACCGGGGCCAAGGAAGGCGACACGGGCAACTTCCTGGACCTCCATTTCGTCAACGGCGCGTTGGTCTCATGGGACAAGAAGAAGCATGTCATGCCGACCAAGGCGCGGGCTAGTTTCGGTTTCACGATGGGCCAGATGCCTCAATCCGGGGTCAGCCACTTCTAACCCGGGTTTGCCATCTAGGGACCTGGGTTGGCGCCGGATCCACCCGCGGGAGTACCGCCAGCGGTACTGGCAGAGGAGAGCTCCTGGCGTGCGCGTCGATAGGCTTGCATCGCATCGCCGTAATTTTTCTGATCAACCGCTTGGTCACCGGCGTGCTGCGCCTGCTTCGCCTTGGATACGTCCATGCGTTGCGCTTCGGCTTGGGCGATTTCCCTGCGCACTCGCTCGGCCATGCTACGGGCGCGGTAGGCGGCGCTCAGGTGGCGTCGCCTAGGCGCGACCACGGCACCCGCTCCACCCACCGCAGCCTGGGTCGCAGGATGGGGTGCCGACTCAGCTTGCCCATTGAGCTGACTCTGGCGATAGGCCAGTTGGGCCTGGCGTTGATTCAATTGAGCCTGGGCGATTTCCTCCGAGGTAACAAGCGCCTGCTCGGCGCGCCCGTATTCTTCCGCGGCATCGGTGTAACGCCCTGCCTGCAACGCGGCATCGCCCCTCATCTGATAATCCAGCGCGAGCTTGGTATCGATCCCCTTACTATTGGCGCGGGCGATGTTGCTACGCACCCGCGCGCCGAGGTTTTGGCTCAGACGCTCGGTTTCAGTTGAGGAGCTAAGCCCGTTGCTGGAGGTAAGGGAAGTTGACGTTCCGCCCATCCAGGTGGGCAGGTCGGTTCCCTTGCCTCCGGCCCAGGTCGGGACATACGCGCATCCGCTCACACTGACGGCCAGGATGAACAGCAGCAACCGGTGCGAAGTTTTCATTGCTTTGGGCTCTCCGATGGTGCCTTTGAGGGATGGCTGGCGTATCTGAAAATCATAAAATTGCGCTCGCTCGCCTCGCAAGCGACAAAAATCGTGGACCGCGGCGGTCGTTGAAACCCCAGAGCCGGGGGCTACCGGTTGGCAAGCGAGCAGCCTCGGCGCTCGCTTGTAGCGGGGTTTTGCAAAGCGGTCTGCGCCGAAGCACAGGCGCTTGCAACGCCCCCTTGGCATAAGTTGTAATACGGATGGCCGAAGGGAATCGCGGGCCGCAGGATTGGGATTTATCCTGGGTAGAGGAAGCTTAGGTGGCCACCGCACTGAAAAATTTTGAGGAAATTTTGCTTGACCGCTCCTGGGTCTCACAGCAGGATCTGGAGCGCGCCCATCAGCGACGCAAACCCGGCCAGGAATTGGCCGCGACGTTGGTCGAGATGGGTGCTTTGGAACCGCAGCGTTTGTCCCGTGCGCTGGCCCAGCAATACCACCTGCCCTTCCAGGCTCACATCGACGAGCATACGGTCGAGCATAAGCTCATTAGCCAACTTCCGATTAATTACGCCAAGAAAAACTGTTTGCTGCCGCTCTATTACGATGGCCAGGCGGTCACGGTGGCGATCGCCGATCCGGCCAATTTCGAGGCCCTGGATGACTTGCGCCTGCTCTACGGTCAAGCGATTGAAGCGGTGGTGGCGCCGAGCGAAGTGATCACCGACGCGCTCAATCGCGCTTACGACCAGGCGGCCAACACCACCCCGCACGATTTGATGATCGATCTGGGCGAGGAGCGGTTAGAGCTGGTAGCCAACGAATTGGCCCAGGAACCCCGCGACTTGCTGGACTCCGACGACGCCGCGCCGATCATCAAGCTGGTCAACGGCTTGCTATCCCAGGCGGTGAAGGATCGCGCCAGCGACATCCATATAGAGTGCTTCGAGAGCGACCTGGTCGTGCGCTTTCGCGTCGACGGTATCCTTTACGACGTGATTTCGCCTCCGAAGCGCTTCCAGTCTGCCATCACGTCGCGCGTCAAGGTCATGTCGGGGCTCAACATCGCCGAAAAGCGCCTACCCCAGGACGGCCGCATCCGGCTGCGAATCGCGGGCCGAGACATCGATGTGCGGGTCAGCACCATTCCCACCGCCTTTGGCGAGCGGATCGTACTGCGGCTGTTGGATCAGGCGCAAAATCTGGTCGATTTGCAGCTGGACAAGCTGGGCTTCGCGGGCGAGAACCTGCGCCGGCTAAACCGCCTGATCTATCAGAGCCACGGCATCATCCTGGTTACCGGTCCAACCGGGTCGGGCAAAACCACGACCCTGTACGCCTGCCTCAAACAGATCAATTCGGTGGACAAAAACATCATTACCATCGAAGATCCGATCGAGTATCAGCTGCACGGCATTGGCCAGGTCCAGGTCAATCCAAAGATCGAGCTGACCTTCGCAAGCGGCCTGCGCTCAATCCTGCGTCAGGATCCCAACGTCATAATGGTGGGCGAAATTCGCGATAGCGAAACTGCCGAAATCGCCATCCAGGCCGCTCTGACTGGTCATCTGGTCTTCTCCACCCTGCATACCAACGACTCCTTCGGGGCCGTCACGCGGCTGGTTGACATGGGGATTGAGCCATTCCTGGTCTCCTCCTCGATACTGGCGGTGGTCGCACAGCGCCTGGTGCGGCTGCTGTGCCGCGAATGCAAAGTGCCGTATACCCCCAGCGCCGAGGAGCTGTCGCGCATCGGGATGCGGCCGGCACAGCTAACGGGCCCTATTTACCGCCCTGCCCCCAACGGTTGTAAAGCTTGCCGCGGTACCGGCTACCGTGGTCGCACGGCCATCAACGAACTGATGCTGATGGAAGACGAGGTACGGGTGCTGGTGATGAAGAACGCCGATGCGGCCACCATCCGACGCGCCTGCACCAGCCGCGGCATGCGGCTGTTGCGCCAGGACGGCGCCGAGCAGATTTTGGCCGGGCTAACCACGATCGAAGAATTACTGTCGGTGACCCAGGAAGATATCATCTAATTGGGGCACCGGCGCCGGAGGTTTAATGCCGGTTTTTGGTTATCGCGGCCTAGCCACCGACGGCCGCACCGTCAGCGGCGTAATCGACGCCGACAGCGCCCGTGCCGCCCGCGGCAAGCTGCGCACGCTGGGGGTTTTCCCCACTGACATCTCCGAAGAGGTGATCAGTCGCGCCCGCGATTGGCGCTCCTATCTGCCAGTCTTTCGACTGCGCATGTCCGCCGGCGACATAGCCTTGCTGACCCGCCAACTGGGTTCCCTGCTCACCGGTGGCGTGCCGCTGGTGGATGCCTTGAGCCTGCTCACCGATCAGGCCAATCGCGCTGGGGTCAAGAAGATGCTCTCGCAAGTTCGCGAGCGGGTACGCGAGGGCACCTCGTTGGCCGACGCGCTGGCGTTGCACTCCGACATCTTTTCAGAGCTGTACGTGGCGATGGTAAGAGCGGGCGAAGCTGCCGGTGCCCTGGAAACCGTGCTCGACCGGCTGGCTGACTACAGCGAATCCCAAGCCGAACTGGTGCGCAAAGTTCGCGGCGCGCTTACTTACCCGCTTATCATGATGGTGGTGGGAACTGGAATCATGGGCTTTCTGGTCACCTACGTGGTGCCGCAAGTGGCCACCGTCTTTACTCAGAACAGCAGCGCGCTTCCGCTGGCCACCCAGCTCCTGGTCGGCTTTGCCGCTTTTCTGACCACCTATTGGTGGCTCATCGGCCTGGGCGCGCTGGCCATGGTGGGTGGTCTGAGCTACTACATTTCCACCTCAAACGGGCGCTATCGCTACGACCGCTTGGTGCTTAAATGTCCCTATATTGGGGACACGGTGACCAAAGTGATTACCGCCCGCTTCGCCCGCACGCTATCAACTTTGCTAGCTAGCGGAGTGCAGGTCTTGCCCGCGATGGATGCGGTGCGGCTGGTGGTGACCAACCGCCTGCTGGCCGACGCGGTACAGAAGAGTCGCGACAGCATCCGCGAGGGGCACGGGATGGGTCAGACCCTGGCCGCTTCACGCCTGTTTCCGCCCATGCTGGTCGAAATGATTCGGGTGGGCGAACGCTCGGGGGAACTGGAGCTGATGTTGGAGCGGGCCGCCGGCGCCTATGAACGTGAGGTCTCGGCCTCGCTGGCGCAGATGACAACCTTGCTGGAACCGGTTATGACCATCGTGATGGCGGGCATGATAGTCTTCATGATTCTGGCGGTGCTGCTGCCAATCTTTCAGCTCAATCAGATAATACAATAGAGGCAGGCAATGAGCTCACGGCGTCGGACGGAACAGGGTTTCACTCTGATCGAAATAATGGTGGTTATCCTGATCCTCGGACTGCTTGCCACCTTAGTGGTGCAGAGCCTGCGTGGCGCCACCGACAAGGCCAAACGCACCAAGGCCATTGCCGATATCGCCGAACTCAAGACTGCACTGGACCGCTATTATATCGATA
>DATGLK010000039.1 GCA_035294265.1 Candidatus Binataceae bacterium | reverse complement strand
GGGAGTGCGGCCAGACCTGAAACCCGCGTTATTGGAGGCAATCTACGCTGGATTGAGGCGCGCCGCGCGGATGGCGGAGGTCGACTTGATCGGCGGCAATGTTACCCGCGCCGCTCAACTTACCCTGACCATTGCTCTGATCGGCGAGGCCGACTTGCAGATACTGCGACGCGATCGAGCGCGCCCGGGCGATGGGATTTTTGTCACCGGCACGCTGGGCGACGCCGCTTTGGGCTGGCGCCTGCTGGCCGGCCAGCTTGAGGCCTCACCGGCTGCACGCCGAATGCTAGTCAAGCGCTATCTTGCTCCCACCGCGCGCCTGGCGGCCGGGCTGCGCCTGGCGCGTCTTACTCCCGCTCCAGCCGCGATCGACATCAGCGACGGTTTACTTCAGGACCTCGGGCATATTCTCAGGCAAAGCGGCTGCGGCGCACTGGTGCAAACCGACCGCATTCCACGCTCGGCAGCGTATCGCGCGGTAGCGGGCGAGTGCCTGGACCATGCTCTGAGTGGGGGAGAAGATTACGAATTGCTGTTTTGCATGGCCACTCATCACTCAGAAGCCGAGTTGAGTCGCCGCTTGGGCGTTCAGGTAACGCGCATCGGCGAGATTCTGCCGCGTCGCGCCGGTTTGCGTTTGCGCGACGCCCACGATCAGCCCGTAGCCACCAGCGTGCTCAGGGGATGGGATCAATTGCGCGCTCACGAACCAGTCGCCTGACATCGATGTGGTTGCTGCCCACATTGATAGCCTTGCTATTGGCTTTGGCCGCCTTTGTCTCCGCCTCGGAAACAGCGGTCTTTTCCCTGCTCAGAATTGAGCGGCTGAGAGCGCAGCTCAGGCCCCGGGTAGGACTGGCGGTAGAGCGATTGCTGGCCCGTCCCTTGGAGACCCTGGTCACGCTGATCGGCCTGACCGAAGTGGCCAATGTTTTCGCAGAATGCCTGGCTACTTCCCTGCTGATCGGGTTACTGGGCCATCGAGGAGCTTATCTAGCCGTCCCGATCAACTTGGTGGCGATTGTCCTGATCAGCGACGTCACCCCCAAGACTCTCGCATTGGCTTTTCCCGCCGCCGTCCTAGACCTGACCGCGCAGCCATTGGCAATGCTCACACGTTTGCTTCATCCGATCACGGGCCGACTTAAGGTTTCCCCGCCGCCGGGACCGCCATCGGTCTCCGAGACCGAGTTCCGCGCCTTGCTGCGCGCAGGCGAGACCCAGGGCCAGGTGGAAGCGGCCGAGCGTGAGCTAATTGATCGGGTGTTCGATTTCGGAGGCCGGCGCGCGCAGGAGATCATGACCCCACGCGAGCACATCTTTGCCTTGCCGATCGATATCTCACCTCAGCGCCTGGCCAGCGAAGTCGCCCACGGCCATTATTCGCGTGTGCCGATCTATCACGGCGACCTGGATCGAATCGTAGGCGTGCTGCATGCCAAGGATTTGGTTGCTTGGCGTCTGGAAAGCACACCGCCGCGACTGGAGCGATTGCTGCGGGCTCCCTATTACGTACCGCCGAGTAAAGCGTTGGGTCCGATGCTGGAGGAGATGCGCCATGACCACGTGCAGCTGGCACTGGTCGTCAATGAATATGGCAGGCTTTTGGGTTTGGTCAGCCTGGAAGACCTGCTGGAGGAGTTGTTCGGAGAAATCCGCGATGAGTTTGACCTCGACGGGCCCGAAATTACCCCTCTGGACGAAGGCCGATGGTCGGTGGCCGGATCGGTGGAGTTGAACCGCCTGGCCCAGGCTGTGGGTGCCATCGACCTTCCCGCAGGCGAGCACGAGCCCACCCTGTCGCGCCTGCTTCTGCGCCGCCTGGGACGAGTGCCGCGCTCCGGTGAGCGCTTTGTGCTGCTTGGTTTCGAAGTAACTGTGGATAAAGTGCGCGGCGCCAGTCTGGAGCGGGTAACGTTGCGCCGGTTGGTCCCATGAAGCTGGCCGAAGCCATCATCGGAATTACCCTATGCCTAGCCGGACAGGGCTTCTTTTCGGCGTGCGAGATCGCGGTGATTTCGGTCGACGATTTCAAGTTGCGCGCCGCCGCCGAAGCCGGCGACCGCAGTGCACGTCGGCTCAGCGGCCTGTTGCAGCGGCGCGACCGGCTGCTGGCCGCGATTTTGACCGCAACCAACTTGGCCACGATCAGCGCCGCCGCCCTACTAACTGTCTATCTGCACCACAACTGGCCTCATCACGAACTTATCAGCGGCTTTATCCTGGCCCCGCTGACTCTGCTGTTGGGCGAAACCGCACCCAAGATGTTGGCCTTACGCCATCCGCTGCGATTAGCGCGAGTGGCCGCGCCTGTGTTGCGCCTGTGGAGCCTAGCTTTGACTCCGCTACTCTACCCGGTGACTGCGCTCAGTCACGGCTTGCGCCGATGGGTCGGGATTGGTGGTCAGGATAGCGGCGCCTATATCGGGCGCGAGGACCTGGTTCGGCTGCTGCAGCGACGGACGGCGGGCGGCTCGCGGGTGCAAGCCGACCTGATCCAGCCCGACGAGAGCCTGATGATCGGCAGGATCTTTCGCTTCACGCGCGCCGAAGCGCGCCGGGCGATGGTACCGCTGTCGCGAGTGGAGGCGGTGCCGCTAAATTTTACGCTCGCCAGCGCCGCCGAGGTGGTACGGCGCGAGGGCTTCAGCCGTCTGCCTGTCTACGCCGACCGACCCAGCAACCTGATCGGCGTGGTCCATGTGTTCGATTTGCTGGAAGCGCCCGACTTGGCTCGCCCGGTGCGCGAGATCATGCGTCCGGTCAGCTATTTCGCCCAATCCACTGGGCTGGACGAAATTCTGCTGGCGCTGCAACGGACCCGCGAAAACATGGCGGTGGTGGTGGACGAGTACGGCGACGCCGCCGGAATCATCACGGTGGAAGATTTGCTCGAAGAGGTCGTGGGCGAGATTGAAGACGAATTCGACGTACGCGAGGAACTGGTTCGCCCGCTGGGAGCGCAGACTCTGGCGGTCGCCGCACGAACGCCCCTGAGTCTACTTAATGAACGGTTTGGCCTGCGTCTGCCCGAAGGCGAAGGCTATGCTAGCATTGGGGGTCTAGTGTTGGAGCGCTTAGGTCATATTCCCAAAGCCGGCGAGCAACTGAAAGTGGCTGAAGTTACCCTCAAGGTCTTGCGGGCCGACGCGCGTGCGGTCCACGATCTGCTGCTGATCGCTGACCGTCCGCTACGTCAGGCTGCCCCTAGACACAGCTGATGACCGAAAGCACGATCCGCCAACTGCTCGAGCAAATCGCCGACGGCACCCTCAGCGTGGAGCGCGCGCTGACCGACCTGCGCCACCTGCCGTTCGCCGACCTGGAGTTCGCCAAAATCGATCTCCATCGCCAGTTGCGCCGCGGCCTGCCCGAGGTTGTCTTCGGAGCCGGCAAAAGTGCCGAGCAGATAGCCAGCATCGGCGCCCAAATCGTCGCGCGTGGGCAAAATCTGATCGTGACGAGGCTGGACGAGGATAAGGCGCGCCAAGTGCGGCGGCGGTTGCGCCGCTTGGAGTACCGGAGCGATGCTTCGTTGGGCACGGTAATCGTGCACCCGGAACCGCCGCGCGGCCATGGAACCGTACTGGTAATCTGTGCTGGCACCTCCGATCTGGCGGTGGCTGAAGAAGCCGCGCTGTGCGCCGAGTTGTTCGGCAATCGGGTCAGCCGCTTGTACGACGTGGGCGTGGCCGGCCTCCATCGCCTGACTAGTAACCTGGAGCTGATAGCCGCGGCCAGCGTGGTGATCGTGGTGGCGGGGATGGAAGGCGCGCTGCCCTCGGTGGTGGCCGGACTGATCGACAAGCCGGTAATCGCGGTGCCTACCAGCGTGGGTTACGGTGCCGCGCTGGGTGGGATCGCGGCGCTGTTGGGGATGCTCAACGCCTGCTCAGGCGGGATCACCGTGGTCAACATCGATAACGGCTTCGGCGCCGCGCTCTCCGCCACTTTAATTAATCGCGTGGGCTGGTCGGAGCATGCCGGCAATGGCTCCCGATAAGCCGCTGACCAGCGGCCGCGCGCGGCGCGCGCTCAAGATGGGCGGGCTGGCCTCGCAGGTTGGCTCCAATTATCTGTGGGCCACGCTGCGCCGACCCTTTCAGGATACCGCCCAGCGCGACCAAAGCCTGCTCGCTACCCACGTCAAAAACGCCCGCCTGATTGTGGAAAGCTCGCAAGAGTTGCGCGGCGCTTTTCTCAAAATCATCCAGATGCTCTCGATGCGCGAGGACATCCTGCCGGCCGCCGCGCTGGAAGTGCTGAGCACGACCCAGCACAGCGTGCCGCCGATGGACTACAAGATTATCGCCGAGCAGATCCGACGCGAACTCGGTCAGGGTCCCGAACAGCTTTTCCGCCGCTTCGAGCGCACCGCCTTCGCTGCCGCCTCGCTGGGACAGGTCCATCGCGCCACTTTGGCCAATGGCCAGCAGGTGGTGGTCAAGATTCAGTATCCCGGAGTGCGCGAGACGGTGGCACAGGACCTCAAGAATCTGAAGCTCCTGCTGGCCACCTTCAAAGCGCTCGCCCACGACCTGATGCGCCAGAAGCTGGAGGTTCGCACCATCTACGCCGAACTGCAGGCCCGCATCCAGGAGGAGCTAGACTACCGACTGGAAGCCGCTAACACGGCACGCTTCAAGCAACTGCTGGCCGACGATCCCGACATCACGATTCCAACCGTGATTCCCGCTCTCAGCTCCGAGCGCGTCCTGACCATGACCTATCTAGAAGGTTATCCGCTAGCCGACGTGCTCGCCCCCGGCGTAGATTCGGCCCTCAAAGAGTGGGTCGCGCGCAAGTACTTCAGCTTGATGTGGCGCCAGATCTTGGAGTTGGGCGTGCTCCATACCGATCCCCACCCAGGCAACTACCTGGTGACCTATCATCCCACTTTGGGAATGCTGGACTTTGGCTCCATTCGCAGTTTTCCCGAGCCCATTCGCCGAGCCAACCTCAAACTGGCGCGCGGCCTGATCGACGATGACACCAGCGCGATGGGGCAGGCGCTCATCGCGCTAGGCTATCTCGCACGCGGCCAGGAGCCTGCTCCGATGGTGGAGATCGTTAGAACTCTGTTCGAGCCGGTCCGCGAAGACCGTCGCTTCGATCCCAAGAAGTACGACTCGGTGGCCAAGGCCGCCGCAGTAGGCGAAATCGCTTTAGCCAATCGCCTGTACGCATCTCCAGCCCACAGCGTTTTTCTGCTGCGAGCTTTGATCGGCGCCGAAGGGATCATCCGCCAGCTCGGACTGGTCACCAACTATCATCGGCTCTTCCGCGACTGCGTGGAACGCGCCGAAGCGCGGAGCAAAGAGTAATCGCAAAGTTGAAAATGTGCTACTTAACCTTAAAATCCTTTCCTTGGCTCTTGCTTTTTCGCTCTCCATTCGCCATTATCGCGCAATTAGGACAGCCCAGGGAGAGCCACGATGGCGACTCTGACGAAACGACAAAAGCAGCTTGTCGATTATCTCAGCGATCATATCGGAAAGTTCGGTTACGCCCCGACCTTGCAGGAGATCGGCGCCTACTTCGGTTTGTCCTCGCTGGCCACTATTCATAAACATCTGAAGAACCTCGAGGCGAAGGGCTTAATCCGACGGAAATGGAATCATAGCCGGGCATTGGAAATGGTCGATACCACGCCGCGTAGCACCGCGCGGGAACTGCCGATGCTGGGACTGGTGGCGGCAGGCGCGCCAATCGAGGCGGTGGAGGGCAACGACACTATCACGGTGCCCGAAGAGTTCATCCGGCGCCAGCAGACCTTCTGCTTGCGGGTACGCGGCGAATCGATGATCGACGAAGGAATTCGCGATGGGGACTATATCATCGTGGAAGGACGTGACCATGCCAACGACGGCGAGACGGTGGTTGCCTTGATCAATGGCGAAGCCACGGTCAAGAAGTTCTATCATCAGGACGACGGCACTATTCGGCTGCAACCAGCCAACGCCACAATGGCACCGATTTACGCCGCGGCGGAAGAGCTGACGGTGCGCGGCGTGGTGGTAGGCCTGATGCGCCATTATCGCTAAAAGCAGGGCGTGCTCGGCTATCGGCATCCAGCTTTGGTTCGGGGGGTTGGATTTGCCCGGTCCGATAGCGCGGAGGACGGCGCCGCTTTAGGCGGATAGCCTTTGTCCTCTTCCAGATCGGTCATGGCGTAGGATTAAGAGAGGCTCTGAATCGACGGTCGATGGCAGATATAACAGCGCGGCAGGCGCTGTCCGCGAGGGCGATGGGCAAGCACTGCGACCCGTTCCACTGGACTAGTGCCGCTTTCCGCGACCGCGAAACTCCCTAGTTATTGAGAGGCCACGACACTGGAAGGTCCTACCTTCCCCCGGCCGATCATTCCATCCTCCCTACGGTTTCGCTATTAGTGAGTTATGGGATTACTAAAGCACTTCACCCTTGGACTTATGGGGGGCGCGATGGCAATTGTGGCCGTCGTCGGCGTGAGCAATGCGGCGATTGTGCGTGGTACGGTCCTCAATAAGCAGGGGCAACCTCTGTCCCACCTCGCGCTCCATCTCGAGAGCCGAGTCAGCCACGACTCTTTCCTAGGCCTAACCAGCGCCGACGGCAGCTTCGCAATCGACGTACCGCCTGGTTACTACCAGTTGCGTGACAGCGACGGCACTATCATTTCGCCCAACGTGGTCGCCACCCATGACGCCGAAGTAGCGCTGGGCAGGTTGGTTCGCCCTGGCTTCCCTTGGCCCATTTTGGAAGAGCAGGTAGTGGCACCCGCGATCCTGAAGAGCCCAGCTCCGATCACCGCTTACGTACGCCCGGGCGGCCCAATCGCGCCTGCACAACGCCCCGCACGCTAAAACTCCAGTTCGGCGCGGGTCTGCGCCACTTGGTAACGGCAGCTCGTAACGGGAACCATTGAGGGCTGTAGCCGCCAGTCGGTGCAAGGCAAGGGCTTGTCCGCGCGCCCGGGCAGCCCCGCCACCGCTGTCTCGAAGCGGCGTTCTTGACCCGGGGGGACCTCCACCGAGACCTCGGCCGTAACTTCGGTCAGAAGCGCGCGGGTGGAGCGGACCGCCAAATGCAGGCTCAGCCCACGCAGCACGATTGCCGAATGGTTGCGGACCACGCCCGAGACCCGGCCATTGCTCGTTCCCGCCGCCCAATGCGCCAAACTTACGTTGGCCAGCTCGATCTCGCGCAAATCGATCAGATGGGTGCTGATAGCGTCCTCGGCGCGCCGGTTGTACTCCTGGAATTCGAACAACATCAGGGCCACCACCAGCGGTCCGACCGCGGCCACAACGGTATGGCGCCGCCAATTGTCCCCGCTCTGGCGCATCGTATAGGAAGCCAGCCCCAGCAAAATGACCACCGCACCCGAGAGTGCCGCCGCCGCCAATTCCCGGGTCTCGCTCTCCCACAGCGCCAGCCAAACCAGCGCCCCCGAGCACAACAAACCGCCGTACCAAACCGCGACCAAGCGACCGGTCAGGTCGGCCGAGGGGTTAAGCGGAGCGCGCGAGGCGTTGTGAACTGGCAACATGACTGGCGATTGTAGCGCCTGGGGCAAGCTGCGCGCAAAAACAACCGCGCCCGCAACCTGAGCAAGCAGCCGTTGACAGGCGAGCGTGCCTTGGTATGCTCGCCTTCGACAGCCTTGTTGCCCGCCCCGGGAGTGCTCTATTTCCCGTGGCGGAGATTGCGATTAAGTCGTCAGCTGAAAAATTTCTTCGCCGCTAAAGCGACCTACAAAGCAGGGGAACGGGCATGGTTTTAATCACCGGAGGAATGGGGTTTATCGGACTCCATACCGCGCGCAAATTGCTCGACGCCGGACAGAATGTTGTGATCACGCGCTACCGCACTTGGCGTGAGCCGGATTTCATCAAACACGAATACGGCAAGCGAGTGATGGTGGAAAGCCTGGATATCTCCAATCCCTTCGACTGTATCGACCTTATTCGCAAGTATCAGGTCGATGCGATCCTGCATCTGGCGGTCCCTGGTCTGGGCGCGCTTTCGCCCGCCGAGGATTTCCGCACCAACATGAGCGGCCTGATCAACATCTTGGAAGCAGGCCGACTGACCGGCGCCCGCCGGATCGCGATCGCCAGCTCCACCGCGGTTTATCATCACGTCATGGAGGGCCCGTTCCGGGAGGATCTACCCCTGCCACTGGAATCAGCCTATCCGACTGAAGCCTACAAGAAAGTCTTCGAGATCCTGAGCCAACATTACGCCGCCCGCTCCAAAGTTGATGTGATCGCCTTGCGAATCGGCTGGATCTGGGGGCCGCTGTATCACAGCATGGCCAACCTCCCCAGTCGGATGGTGCATGGGGCACTCAAAAGCGGCAAGGTAGACCTGTCCGGCGGCCCGGGAGGTGTACCCTTCGAGGAGGACGGTCAGGACTTCTGCTACGTCAAAGACTGCGCCAAAGGGTTGGCCATGCTGATGATGGCGCCCAAGCTCAACCATCGCGTGTACAACGTCGGATGGGGCAGCAAGCTGACCAATGCGATGCTGCGTGACGCGGTGATCAAGGCGGTGCCGGGCGCGGAAATCCCCCTACGCCCCGGCCGTGGCCCAGGCTTCAAACCCAACGCCTTCGTCGATTCCACTCGCCTACGAGAGGACACCGGCTATCAGCCTGATTATACGCTGGAGAGCGCGGTGGCCGAGTACGTAGCTTGGCTCAAAGAGGGTAACCAGTATTAAAATGAAGCCGGCGGCGTCCCGATCCTCCGTCCTACGCCGCGCACATCGCCTGATCGGGATTGTGCGATGGTCTTGATTACGGGCGGGATGGGTTTTACCGGCTTGCACACTGCGCGCGCCTTGCTTGACGCGGGCGAGAGCGTAGTCATCACACGCTATCGCACCTGGCGCGAACCCTCCTTTCTTAAGGACGAATTCGGCAAGCGGGTGGTGGTCGAAAGCCTCGATCAAGCCAACCCTTTTGATTGCATCGACGTGGTTCGCAAGCATCGCGTCGAGAGCATCATCCACTTGGCGGTACCCAGCCACAACCTTTCGCCCGCCGAAGATTTTCGGGTCAATACTGGAGGCCTAATCAATATTTTGGAGGCAGGTCGATTGAATGGCGTGCGCCGAGTGTCGCTCGCCAGCTCCTCCACGGTCTATTACGGCGTACCCAAGGGGCCGTTTCGCGAAGAGATGCCATTGCCGACGGACTCGCGAATCGCCACCGAGGCTTATAAAAAGGTGTTCGAGATCATCGGCCTGCATTACGCCCAGCGCACCGGGCTGGATGTAATCGTGCTCCGCGTGGGTGGAATCTTCGGTCCGCTTTACCATACGATGCTCAATCTGCCTAGCCGGATGGTTCATGGCGCGCTCAAGGGCGGCAAGGTCGTGCTGAGTAGCCCGCGCGGCGGCGAAATCCCGTTTGCGCAGGACGGACACGACTTCACCTACGTCAAGGACATTGCGCGGGGAATCGTGATGGCGCAGATGACGCCTAAGCTCAACCACCGGGTTTACAACGTAACCCGCGGTGCCTTTACTTCCCATTCCGAGCTGCGCGAGGCCGTGGTTGCGGCGGTTCCCGATGCCCAGATAGAGCTACGCCCCGGCCATGGGCCCGACTATAAACCCGACGCATGGCTAGATATCACACGCCTGCGGGAGGACACCGGTTATACGCCAGCGTGGCCTCCGCGCGCCGCGATCGCCGACTACGTGAGTTGGCTTAAGGCGGGCAATCCCTACTAGCCAAACCAGCTCGCCAACCCAACTCAGCGTACGCGTGCGTAAGAGATGGTATCGCCGGCCGCCCCGTTGACCGACAGCGCGCCCGCACCCGCGCTACATCGCACCGCGCTGACCGCGGTGGTATCGGTGCAGACCACCACGTTGTCAGCGCTGGTGAAACAGGCATCGCTCACCGTGCCGCTGCCCGAACCATCTAGCGTTACCTTGCCCGCGCAGGTGGCGCCCGAGGAGACCGTGAAGCCGCCCATCGGACTCCACGAACTTAGCGAGGTTGGTGGCAGCGGCGGTTGCGGCGAAACCTGCAGACAGCCCAGTGCAAGCAGTCCCGCACCGGCCAGCGCGCCCAGCCATCGCCAGCGCCGTCCGCCCTCGGCCCGCCCCAAGCCCCACCCTCGCGCGCTAGTTGGCTGCTTCTGGTCCGTCCAGCAACGAAAACTGGGAAAGCGCTCGGTTGGACGATGCAATCGCTTCACGTGCTCAAGTCAAGCATGAGGCGGCGGCTGGGGCAAAGGCGGGCGCTTTCAGGCTGGGTACCCTGCCCAGGGCGGCAGGTTTGACTTATTCGGCGACAATCTGAATCAATGGCGATGGTAACATACGCCAACTCATAGCGAGGAGCTTTTTATGGCAAGCCAAACCTTTGACTATCGCGACGGCGAGACCACCTGCCGCGGTTTTCTGGCCCATGGCGACGGCTCTCAGCGCCGCCCAGGGATTCTGATTTGTCACGAGGCGCCCGGCTGCGACGACCACGTAAAAATGCGCGCCGGAATGCTGGCCGACCTAGGCTATGTCGCGCTGGCCGCTGATCTCTATGGCGAGGGCAAGATAGCCAAGGGGGGCGATGAGGCTCAGGCCCTGATGAACCCGCTGCGCGAGGACACCGCCAAGCTGCGCAAGCGGGCGCGCGCCGGGCTGGATGCGCTGGCGGCGCTGCCCAACGTCGGCTCGCAGCGCCTGGCGGCGATCGGCTACTGCTTCGGTGGCCTGACGGTGCTGGAGCTGGCGCGCAGCGGCGCCCCGGTCGTCGGGGTAGTCAGCTTTCACGGCATCTTGAGCACCAAAACCCCCGGCGATGCCCGCAACATTAAGGGCAAAGTGCTGGCCTGTACTGGCGCCGATGATCCTTTGGTACCGCCGGAGCAAGTGCTGGCATTTCAACAGGAGATGACTGCGGCCAGCGTGGATTGGCAGGTCATCACCTATGGCGGGACTAAGCATGCGTTCACCAATCGCAATGCCGGCCGCTCTAATCGTCCCAATGTTCTGGCCTACAACGAGGCCTCCGATCGCCGTTCGTGGGCCGCGATGCGCGCCTTCTTTGACGAGATCTTCGCCCGGGCCTGAAGCGCGCGTTCAGGGTGCGCGGCCCAACCAGCCGCGCACCTTTCGATCCAAAACCGCTCAAAGCCTGATACGTCAATACGCTCGTCTTTGAGGCCAAGTTCGCTCGGAGCGAGCCAATATCGGTTTGAGGGAGTCGATATCCGCTTGGTAGGGTCCTGTGTGATTCTGAGTGAACTCAACTCAACTCAAATCTCAGCGGCTCCAGGTCGGACTTGCACATCAACTCGCCGTCGAGCGCGTCGCAGATCGCTTCGGCGAACTCTTCCGCTTGGCCATGGCCATTCCGGCGGCCTCCAGGCGCTTGGCAAGCGCAGCGTGTCAAGAACGGCTGGCATCCGCCAAGCTGACCGTGCTGGAGGAACGCGACCAAGCCCGCTTGACAAGCTTGCGGATTTGGAAAGAAAAATCGACCGCCTTCAGATCCGGTTGATGCCAATGGTTGGGGCAGGTTTTGCCGCTACTCTTGGGCTCCTGGCATCTTGGTTCAAATGACTCATCGCTGACAGGCGTGCGTGCGCAGCCGCGCAGCCCCACGATCACGATTACAGCGCGCTTCGTTCGAGCAATCAGACAACTGATTTCTAGCCTGACACGACCGCAGGCTCGGGATGAGAGGATAGACCGCTTCGCCGGCACTGACTAACATCGCAGCTTCAATGTCATCCTCCACACCATCGGCAGCTACAGTCAAGCCCGACTTCAGCATGCGCTTGTTGCTGACTGTGTGCGCGGCGGGACTAATCGCAGCCTTGTTAGCACCCCCGATCGCGATGATGGTAAGGGCTTGCGGTGGTCATTTTCCTTTTCCGCGCATCTTCGACCGGGTTGTGATGGTAACCGTGGCTATCGCGCTTTGGTCGCAAGCCCGCGCCTTGAAGCTGACCGCACGACTGCAACGTGGCTTCGCCAACCCCGGTCGCGACTGGCGCTTGGCCCTGTGGGGCTTTGCGATCGGGACAGCAGCGGTGGCGGTACTCTGGACAATTGCCGCGGCTATGGGTCACTTGCCGGCTCTGGTTTCAATCCATCCTTGGGAGTTGCTAAGCAGATACCTGCCTGCGGCCCTGGTAATCGCGATTCTGGAAGAGGCCTTCTTCCGCGCGATTCTGCTTGACGGCTTGAGCGATGACTTTGGCTTGCTGGCCGGCTTGGCGATAAGCGCCGCGATATACGCTTGGTGCCATCTGGTCCGAGCCCCTGCCCGTTTCGAGATGACAACTTTTCAGCCGCTAGCTGGCTTCATCAACCTCGGGCACAGCTTGGCTCAGGGCGCAGCACTAGCCTCAGCCTATCCGCTCCTGGTGGGGTTGTTCCTGCTCGGCCTCCTGCTGGGCGAGGCCTATCTGGTAACCGAGACGGTTTATCTATCGCTAGGCTTGCACGCCAGCCTGGTGGTGGGGGCCAAGTCCTGGCATCGCCTGGTCAATCCCGGCCATTTGCCAGGCTGGCTGGAGGGTTGGGGCGGAACTCCGCTCATCGGAGGGGCCGCAGCCTGGGGGCTGATATTGCTTTTGCTGGTAGGATTATCGCAATCGCGCTGGGCCAAGCCAGGTCGAACTCACTCGCGCAGGGCGACGCGGGCGCGTTTCCCGCTTTCTTGATAAATCCGCGGCGCTCCCGGCGGCCGGGTGCGGTAGCGGCGATGGACCCACAGGAATTGCTCAGGATACTGCCTGACGATCCGCTCAATCTCAGCTTGAAAACGACGAGTGTTCTCGATCAGATCCCTTTGCACATCATCGCTTTCAACCAAGGGGATAGGCTTACCAACGACCACCCGATGGCTGTGGTTATCACGGTTTCGCACGATAAAGGCAGGCACCACCGGCGCGTTCGCCATCTTTGCCAGTCGCGCCAGACCGGCGGACGTTGCCGCCAACTCGCTGAAAAACGGCACGAACACTGCCTCGCTGCGCTTGGCGTTCTGATCGAAGGGCACCCCAACCATCTCGCCGTGCTTAAGCGCGCGCAGTGCCGCCCGGGCGGCCGCATGTTTGCGGATTATCCGAATTCCGGCACGCTCACGCACGAAGGTAAGGAGCGCGTCGCCGACCGCCAAGCTTTGCGTGTGATGGACCAGATTGATCGCATAGCCCCGCATCGCGTGCACCGCCGCCAGCAGCTCGAAGCTGCCAAAATGGGCGCTCAGAATAATCACGCCGCGCCCCTGGCTGCGATGCAAAATCTCCTCCCAGTGCCTCATGTGCTCGAAGCCCACTCGTTTGGTCAGTGAGCGGTAAAAGAATCCTCCCAAGCGAACAAATTCGGCGATTCCACGCCCCAGGTTCAAGTAGGATTGGCGCAGAATACGGCGATGCTCACGAGGGCTGGCCTGAGGGAAGGCGATTTGCAGATTCTTGAGCCCGATCGCCACATGCCTGCGATCCAGATGGTAGGTTAAAAGAGCACCCGCCATCCCAAGCCAGCTCAGAACGAAGTCAGGCAGCAGGCTGAGCACATGCAACACTGCCACCATCAAACAGAACAGAGATCGCTGGGCAAAACTCAACTCGACCTGCGCTCGCGAGGGCGCAGAACGGGCCTTCGAGCGAGCCGCCATCCGTCCATCCCCGACGCCGCTCGCGCCGCGAATCCTGCTGCCTGCGAACTGGTTGGCGGCCTTGACGCTGTCTGTACTCTGCACTTGATCCACCCTCCGCTTCATCCCACCTACAGCAGCGAAATATCACCCAAGCGCTCGCGCTTGGGCGCCTTGGGCACCACCACTATTCCCGAGGAGGTAACGAAAAAGCGCTTGCTATCCCGCTCGAGATCATAACCTATCTCTTCCCCTTCGGGGATATAGACATTCTTATCGACAATCGCCCGCCTGACTCGAGCGTGACGGCCGACCTCTACGTAATCCATTAGCACTGAGTCCTGCACCTCGCTGAAAGAATGGACGAATACGGAACGACCCAAGACCGAATTTTGCACCGTCCCGCCCGAGATGATGCAGCCCTCCGAGATTACCGAATGGAGTGCCTGCCCCCGCCGTTCATGTTCGTTAAAGACGAATTTAGCTGGCGGTTGGTTATAATAGGCCGTTCGCAACGGCCAATTGGGATTGTAGAGGTTGAGGTGAGGGCGAGCATCGCGCAAGTCCATATGGGCCTCGTAATAGGCGTCCAAAGTTCCAACGTCGCGCCAGTAGCTTAAATTCTCTTCACTGTCGCCACGAATGCGATTGGTCATGAAATTGTAAGCATAAACCGGCACCTGACGAATCAGCCGCGGCAGCAAATCCAGTCCGAAATCGTGATGGCTGTTGGGCTCGGCCGCGTCTTCAAGCAGCGCGTCACGCAGAAGCTGAGGACTGAACAAATAGTTACCCATCGAGGCTAGGCAGTAGCCTGGTGCATCGGGCAGCGAAGGAGCAGTAACCGGCTTCTCTAAAAACCCGCTCACGCGCAGTTGCTGATCGACCTCAACTATCCCAAATTGGGCCGACTGCTCCACCGGTACTGGTAGCGTGGCAATTGTCACTTTCGCCTGCCGTTGGAGGTGAAAGTCAATCATATGCTGGATGTCCATACGGTAGATGTGGTCGGCGCCAAACACCGCGACCAATTCCGGCTTGGTGTCTTCGAGTAAGTTGAGATTTTGAAAAATTGCGTCGGCTGTACCCAGATACCACGTCTCACCCGAACGCATCTGAGCCGGAACAGGGGTGACAAAATGAGAGGGCAACAGCCCCCCAAACTGCCAGCCATCCTTGAGATGCTCGATGAGCGACTGTGACCTCCACTGGACCAAGACGTAGATTGAGAAAATTCCTGAATTAACCAGGTTAGAAAGCACGAAATCAATAATCCGATATTTGCCGCCAAAAGGCACCGCTGGTTTGGCCCGATCGCGTGTCAAGGGATGGAGCCGAGTGCCTTGGCCACCTGCCATCACCAGCGCCAGAGTTCGCATTGCATGCCTCGGTTGAGTAATTTTACTCTATGACACGTCAACTGGAGCAGGTTACCTGAGCCACAGCGACAATTTCTTTACGCTTGCAAACAGTTACCCGCCGGTTTCGTGTAAGCTGAGCATCGATATGCAAATAGGCTTGGCCCAGAGCTTGCTTGTTTCTTCGCAATTCAAACTATAGTGTCAGAACTAGCATGGGCACGGCCCTTGCTAAGTTGAAGATTCCGAACGGTCTCGACGTCCAACTACCGTCAGAGAGAACCAAAGTTCGTACCGCAGGTTCGCTCGGACAGAGAGGGCAGGCAAATGCAGGGATCAAGTGCACACCATGAAACCCCCGGAGAGCGTACCGACGCCCCCGGCATTGTATATCGGGTAAGTTGCGAAAACCCCGGCTGCAATCACATCTTTGACTTGCGCATCACGGCCAAGGATGCAGGCTTGTTGGGCGGCACGCTGGCTTGTCCGCATTGCCGTCGTCATGGCGGCATCCTCAAACCAACCGGCCGGTTGGAGCGCAAAATCTTTACCGCCCGTTTGACCTTCAAGCTAACGGGCAGCAGCTCGGGCGCGCCCGGAGAAGAGGGCGATCTGCTCACCGACATCAGTTAACTCAAAAATCTACCTGCGCGCCGTCCCACCCGGGCCGATGTACCGGGCGGGCGGCGCGCGAGCAGTCTCAGAGTCCCGCCACTAGTTCTAGCGTGACACCCTCCAGCCCCTGAACGGAAGGGCGCTCAATTAGTCGATTCAGCCACGCCTCGACGTTAGCCCGCCCAGCACCCGGTTCGACGCCCAATTCCCGCAGCACCAGCAGCCGCGGAATGAAGCTGATGTCAGCCACCGAAAAGTCGCCGGCTAAAAACGATTGTCCCTGCAACTCGCGGTTGACGTAATCCAGCACGCGCTCCACGGTCTGATGCAGCCGAGTGCTTCGAGCCTGGTCCCGCTCGTGCTCGGGCTTGGCCATCTCGGCCATCAATTGTCCGACCTGCGGGGTAAAGGAGGAATCAGCGAAATCCTCGAACAGGCGGGCGCGCGCACGCAGGGAACTGAATTCGATTCGCGGCAGCACTGGCGGATCCGGATATTCATCGTCGAGGTACTCGCCGATAATGGTGGAGTCGTAAACCACGGTTTCCTCGTCCACCAGAGCCGGCACCCGACCGTAGGGGTTCAAGCGTAGGAACTCGGGCCGGCGTTGTTCGCCTTTACCCAAATCGACTACGACCATCTCGTAACTGAGGCTCTTTTCGGCCAGCACGATTCGAACCTTCTGACCGAATGGGCAAGCAGGGAAATCATAAAGCCTAATCATCTGGCCGCCCTTAATTAGTTGCTACCCGCAGCTTGAGATTGGCTTCCACTTCCGCATCGATCCGCAATGGGACTACAAAATCGCCCACTTGCTTGATCGGCTCGGCCAGCAGAATTCGGCGCCGGTCGATCTGGAGGCCGTGCTGAGTTAGCGCACGCTCGATATCCTGGTTGGTGATAGAGCCGAACAGCTTCCCTCCTTCGCCTGCATGGGCGCTCAGCTCCAGCGTTAACTGTTCGAGGCGCTCCTTGAGTTTGAGTGCTTCGCCATGCTGAACCTCGCGCCGGCGCAGGGCCAGCTGCTTTTGGTGCTCGAAAGCCCGCAGATTTTTGGGGTTGGCTTCCACCGCCAAACTGCGCGGCAACAGAAAGTTGCGGGCGTAACCGGCGCGCACCCTGACTACGTCGCCCGGGCGTCCCAAAGAGGGGACGTCTTCGCGCAAAATTACTTGCATAACAGCTCTTCGTCTCTCCTTTAGAAGAAGTCGTCCAGACTCCCTGCCTCCTGACTTGGGGGCTTGAGCCGGCGAAAGTCCACCCACAAATCGAACACTCCTGCCAAGCAGACCAATGCCGCCAGGACCGGCTGCACAAAAGTGATTAGATAAATCAACCCCCGCGCACCGGTTGGCATCGCCAAAGCCTGAAAGTAATAAGCCATGATGGCCAGGCCTTGGCAAAAATATATCGCTGCGACAAACAAAAACCCGTTACTGGCTACTAGTTTGGCCGGCGCGAAAGGAATGAACAGGCCGAAGCCAGTTGCCAGCAGCAACCAGATCATCCATTCCGGAGCGCGCCATTTGGTCAAGCCCTGGAACAGCGCATAGCCCAACCCCTGACGCCCCAGCCAGCGCCAAACCAGCGCCAGGTTAAACAGCACCGCGGTAGCGGTCGCAATCGCCGCCAGCGCGGG
>DATGLK010000038.1 GCA_035294265.1 Candidatus Binataceae bacterium | reverse complement strand
TGGACGGTGGCACGGTTAGGCTCGCTGGCGTCGTAGCGCTTCGTTTGAGCAGTGGCGACACGCCTCTTTCCGGCGTTCTGATGCTGATCGGTATCGGCCTGATCGCGATACCGCTGAGCTCGCGCCGGCGCCTTGCCCTGGCGCTGATCGCGGCGCTGGCAATGACCGCGGGAATCGCCGGGTGCGGTGGGAGCAGCAGCAGTAAGCCGGGAATAGCAGGAACTTCCACCCAAGCGGTAACCGCGGTGGCCGTCACAGCTCCCTCGGGGCCTGTGGGTGTCAGCGGCCTGCCAGCCTCGCTCGGCCAGGTTTCCGTCTTGTGAGGATGGTAGCGAAGCCGGTAGCCGAAGAGCTGGATGCGACAGTTTAGCGGGTGCGGATCATTGGTTCGCTTCGGGCAATCGATCTCGGGGCGAACCAACCCATTACTAGGAAAATACTTCGGGAGTGTATGCATTTGGCCGGTCCAAATGCGTACACTCCCCAAGAAGAATGTGACATCAGGATGATGCGCATATGCCGAAGCCGGTCATATGGGTACTATCGACATTGTTTCTGCTGATTACTGGCACCATGGCTGCGGCGCAACAGCTCGTGCCGATCGCGGGCAACCATCTAAGCAATGTTCCTTTCGCACGGGAACTGGCAGCGGCTCAGGAGTTGCAGGGCGAAGTCCAGATGGCGCTCATCAATCGTGCGCAGTTGGCACAGCTTGAGGCTGATCTGCAGGATCGCGATTCGCCGCTTTACCATCAGTGGTTGACTCCCGAGCAGTTTGCCGAACGCTTTGGTCCCACGCCGGCGCAGATGGAGGCGGTTGCCGACTGGCTCAGCAGCGAAGGATTGCAAGTGACGGCGGTCGACCAGCTTCAGCGCGCAGTACGATTCACTGCCAGCTACTCGGCGATCAAGGCCGCTCTGCAAGTGAAAGTCGTGGGCGAGGGGACTCGCTATGCCAATCTCAATGATCCGATGGTGCCCGCCGACCTGGCGCCGACGATCGTTTCGATCGAAGGCCTGACCAACCGCGGAGGTCAACCGGTCAGCGGGGACAGTATCGTGTCAACCTGCAGCTCAATTGGCGGATGGGCGCCATGCAACGACGCGCCATCTTTTGGCCCCGCCGACCTATATACCTTCTATGATGAAACTCCCGTGCTACAGAGCGGTAATCTGGGAAGCGGCGGCGCTCAAAGTGCCAGCGATTGCATTGCGGTTATCGAAGGCGCCAGCATCAACACTGGTGCGCTCAGCCTGTTTACGAGCCAATTTGCCACGGCGCTGCCCTCGCCCGCGGTAATGCCGACGATTACCCTCAACCAGGCGCCTACGAGCACCGCGACGCCTGGATTGCCCGGCGACAACGAACCTTATCTGGATATCGAATGGGCTCACGCGGTTTCGCCAAACACCCCGATTCGTAATTACTACACAAACTCAAACGGATATTTGGGAGCGGTCGAACAGGCGGTCACCGAAAACCTGTGCGGGGCGATCAGCAGCAGTACCGAAGGCGGATGCGAGCCTGAGAGTACGGTTGTTGCCCTGGACGGCTGGGAAGCTCAGGCGGTGGCGCAGGGCCAGACCTTTTTCAAGTCTGCCGGCGACTTTGGCAGCAACTGGACCTGCGGTCAGATCCTGGCCACCCCCACGGCGGCACCGACCGCCGCCTTTCCCATGCCCACGGCGGTGATGCAAAAGAATTGCGGTACAAGTCCTTACCAAGATAGCAACGGCTACACATATCAGCCCAGCATCGACGAGGAGGCGGCCAGTCCCAATATTACCACGGTGGGCGGCACGCAGTTTCAACCTGCTTACAGTTCCCCTCCCGACCAAGTGGATATCAGCACGGTGAATCAGGGCCTGGAGGAGGCATGGAACGCCGAAGCCCAACCTTCAGCCACGCCGACGCCGGGAGCCGAGAACTGTCCGATCAAAGATTCCGGCGGCGGTGGTTACAGCCAGGTGTTCAACAAGCCGCCCTGGCAAAGCGGGCTAGGCGTGCCCAACGACGGCGCGCGCGATATTCCCGACGTCTCGATGGGAGCGAACGGAATGATTGCGGGAGCGCCGCCTAGCGCGGTGATGCCGGGGTTTTTTGTCGCCACCTTGCAAGGGCCGAACTCTCGGTTCAACACTTGTTCGCCCAACAACCAGCCCTGCTTCACGCTAACCGCAGGCACCTCGATCGCCACGCCGATGTGGGCTGGAATCTCCCGGCTCATCGCCCAAGCTCAAGGCGTGACCCGCCTGGGAAATATCAACAACCGTCTTTATGAATTGGCCGCGGTGGAATACACCCATCCCGGCTCGAACCTGGGCTTGCACGACGTCACTAGCGGCAACAACGGCGACGGTGGAATCCCAGGCTACAGCGCCGGTCCGGGATACGACCTGGCCACGGGCTTGGGCTCGCCCGATATCGCGAAATTGGTGGCCGCTTTCCCAGGTGCTGAAGCCACCTTCAATCCGGCCAATACCACGGTTAACGCCGGAGCAAGCGCGGGTGCCGGATCCTTTACGGTCTTCAACACCACCAGCGGGCCGCTTACGTTGAATTCGGTGACGATCGATCTCTCCCTGCCCGCCATCTTTTTGCAGCTCACGTTGACCGCGACAGTGGGCAGTGGCGCCCCACTGGTCACAGTCGCCGCGTCCCAAGCGAGCACCGTATTTTCCTTCTCGACTCCGCCTACGATTCCCTCTGGCGGCTCGGTCACGCTGATGCTCACGGGCTCAACTGGCGCTTTGGCTGGGGCAGGATGGACTACGGCCGGCGAAGGCGCCGAGGGTGGTCCGGGCACGTTCGTCGCGCTGTGGCTGGCATGCCTCACGTTGGCACTCGCGGCGAGCCTGCGTTCGGGTAGCCACCGGCGGAGCGCCTATGTGCTGAGCTGCGCGATGCTGCTAAGTGGGCTCGCTTTCGCAGTCATCGATTGCAGCAGCAGTGGCGGAAGCAGCGGGCCTTCGCCCAGCGCCAGCGCGATACCCAGCGTCACGCCGACTCCCGGCCAAAGCCAGACCTCGGGCCAGATGGTCCCTCAGGGCGGCATAAGCATGGCTGACGGCCAGGGCGGAATAGTCGAAGTTTCTGGTATGCCGGGGAAACTGGGTACGGTGACCGTGCAATATTAGCGCGTACAACGGTACTGGTAACGCGCCTTGAGGGCGGGCGTCGTGATGCGATCCGGCACACGACGCCCTTTCAGAGAATGGAAAGCCACCGCGCCGAAGGCCGCTCCCTGCTGGCCTGGGCAGCCGGGCCGCTCAAGCTAAACCGCACGCGAGGTTACTTGCGAGCTGGCGGAGGACGGGGGGCTGCCGTTCCGGACGCCTGGAAGGTTGCGAGTCTCGCGCCATCTCTTAGCTCAAAGTGGGTGGCGGCTCGCAGCTCGGCCAGAACATCTTCGAGGTGGGTTTCGGCCAGCGAGGGACGAATCAGATCGGCCTGCGCCAGCATCTGCGCGGGCGCGGTGTGGGCGATCACGGGCACTCCCATCCCTAGGCTATGTGGACGGCTTCGATGCCGGCCGGGATGTCCTCGACTACCAGAGATTGCCGCGCTTGTATTTTTGCTCCCAGGCGCTGACTGAGCCGCGTCAGCGCGCGCAGAAAAACGCTCATTACCGTGCCCCGAAAAGCACCCCGCCATTTTCGCGGGCGCGGACCGAGCTGGTGCCGGCGGATTGTCGGCTAAGAGCGCGAAGTGGCGAAGGCGGGCGCGACCTCTTCGATGAAGCGGGCCATCTCTTCGCGGACCTGGTTATGAGGCTTCAGACCCACACCGAAGTAAAGGATGATCTCGTCGAAGCCCAGCTCCGCCATTTCCTTGAGGGTCAGGGTAATCTGTTCGGAGTTGCCCAAAAGCATCGTTTGCGAATCCAGATCCTCGGCTCGCCGATTGCGCATTTGGGCCTTGAATTCCTGAAAGTAGGCGTAGCTCTTGGGCCTGGTGTTTTCGTCCCCGGGCGACACCGCGGCGGTGCATTCCCGCGCGTAGCGCAATTGGCGCTCGCGCGCCGCGCGCTCCTGCTCGGGGGTGTCGGCGAAATGGATAAAATAGCTGGATACCAGGCGTCCAGGCGGCTTGTGGTTGCGGGCGCAGGCCTCGCGGTAATAGCGTGCGGCTTCGCCCACGCCGCCCAACGTGATGTTGGCGGCAAAGGTCGCGAGCACCAGTCCGAAGCCGTAGCGTGCGGCCAGCTCGATGGTGGGATGCGAAAAGGAAGCCAGATGAATCGGAATGGGTCGCTGGATTGGTTTGGGCGTAATCGAAATGTTATCGAAATTATAATACTTGCCGTGATGCGACACCGGCTCCGCTTGCGACCACAGTCGGTGAACGATGTCTACGCCTTCAGCGAAGGCCGTCACGTTGTCGTCAAACGGCGCGTTTAGAGGCAGGTATTCGCCGCGGTCGTAGCCGCGCCCCGTGGCGAAGTCCACTCGCCCGCCGCTGAGCAGGTCCAGCGTGGCCCATTGCTCCGCGACTCGGATCGGATGGTGCAGCGGCAGGACGTTGACGGCGGGGGCCAGGCGGATGTGCCGGGTTCGCGCGGCGATGTAGGCCAGCGCCAGGTCGGGGCAAGAGAGCACGCCCAGGGAATTGAAGTGGTGTTCGCCGATCCAGGCCGAATTGTACCCCAGCGACTCAGCATAGATCGCTTCGTCCACCAGGTCCAAGATACACTGGTTGGCGCTGCGCTCGTTGTTGAAGTAGTGATTATCGCTCAAGGTGAAATAGCCGAATTTCATTTTGCCTCGCTCGCCCCGACGGGCCCTTGACCACTTGCCCTATGCGCCAGGCAGGCTAGCACACTTGCGGCCCAGGGCGTTTACACCCGCGTCCGCGTGTTTGCCCTGGTGAGGCGAGCTTTGTTCGGCCCGTGGGCTTTGAACCCGCGACCCCGGCCTGAGGGTGCGATTGTCAGCCGTGTTTGAAGCCCCTGGAAAATCGGAACGAATTGAACAAAGTGTCGATATCGCCACGCTTCCGGCGCTTGGCATGTTTCAAGAAAAGAAGCCTTGCGCGCTCTCGAACATGCAGTATGATTGCGCCAGCGAAGAAGAATGGGCTGCTCCAAAGACAAGGGTCAGTCCTAAAGCCGGGGATGCCGAGAGGCACGAATAATGAAATCCCATACAGTGAAGCACTCCGCCGTTGTCGTGGCATTCGTGTTACTCCTGTGCAGCCCCCTCCGATTGCGAGCGCAAGGTCTCGGCAACCTGGTACCTAAGGTGGGGCAGGCAACTTCCGCGCTCACCGGTAATCAGCAGTCGTTAGCGAACAAGGCGCTATGCTCGGCGCTGGGTAGCCAGGTTTCGAATCCCGCCTCCGCCGGCCCCTCGCTTTTAAGCAGCCCGAGAGTTATGTCGGTTGCGGCGTCTTCGTTTGCGGGCAGCACCAAACTTCCGCTACCCGGTGCCATCGAGCTGCTCAAAGGCTACGTGGCGGAGCACGCCACCGATATCCTGGCCTCGTGCGCGGTCAGCAACGCCACGGGCGGACTAACCAACAAGATTCCGGGAGCCAGTGAGATGCCCTCGATGCCGAAATATTGAGTAACGAGTCTTGGTAGTCCAGTTCTGCGGCGACTGGTCGGAATGCTACAGCTGGAAACAGGATCAACCGGAGCATCGTAAAAGCGCGCGAATCCTTTGCGCTTTCTGACCGCGATCAGCAATAAGAGGAGACCGGTTATGTCTATTAGCCTTTCGCGTCGCGCGGCAGCGGAATTCATCGGGACGTTCTGGCTGGTGCTCGGCGGATGCGGGACCGCGGTCCTGGCCGCGGGCTTTCCCCACCTGGGCGTGGGTTTCGTCGGCGTGGCACTGGCTTTCGGGCTCACGCTGCTGACAATGGCCTTCGCGATCGGGCATATTTCCGGATGCCACATCAATCCCGCCGTGAGCTTCGGACTGTGGGCCGGTGGCCGCTTTCCCGGCAGCGAGTTAGCGCCCTACGTGATTGCCCAGGTGCTCGGCGCGATCCTCGCCGCCGCGGTGCTCTATGTTATCGCCAGCGGCGCGCCTAGCTTCAGCCTGGGCGGGGGGTTCGCGGCCAACGGCTATGGTGCCCACTCGCCCGGTGGTTACCCGTTGCTGTCGTGCGCGGTCTGTGAAATCACGATGACGCTGATCTTTCTGTTCGTGATCATGGGGGCGACCGACGTGCGCGTTCCTGCGGGCTTCGCGCCGATTCCCATTGGCTTGGTTCTGACCTTAATCCATCTGATCAGTATTCCGGTAACCAATACTTCGGTGAATCCAGCCCGCAGCACCGGACCCGCGCTGTTCGCAGGGGGGTGGGCGATTGGGCAGCTCTGGCTGTTTTGGCTCGCGCCGATCGTGGGCGCGATGCTGGGCGGCCTGCTCTATCGCTGGCTGATGCAGGAAGAAGCCACCGCGGTGGCGCCGGTGGTAGCGCCAATTGGCGTGGCACGCTAAAGCCCGCTCCGCCACGTCCGCTTACTTCTTCGGCGTGATGTCGCTTCGCGGGTTGAGGTTGGCGATATGGCCGCTTTCCGTTCCCGCTTTCGGATCGATCACGCAATTGATCAGCGCCGGCTTCCCCGACGCCAGCGAAGCGATAAGGGCCGTTGCCAGTCCCCGCGGCTCAACCACGTAATGGCCGGTGCCGCCGAAGGCTTCGATGATTTTCTCGTAATGAGCCTGTTGCATGAGGACGGTGGGCGCGGGGTCGCTGCCGCCGGCGCGATTGACGTCGTCGCCGCGATAGATGCCGCCGTTGTTGAAAACTATCACAACTATGGGTAGTCGATATCGACAAATTGTTTCTATTTCCATGGCGCTGAAGCCAAAGGCGCTGTCGCCTTCGATCGCCACGACCGGCTTGCCGCTGGTCACCGCCGCGCCCACGGCGTAGCCCATGCCGATACCCATCACGCCCCAGGTTCCGCTATCCAGGCGTTTGCGCGGCAGGCGCATGTCGATGACATTGCGCGCGATGTCCAGCGTATTGGCTCCTTCGTTGACCAGGTAGACGTCGGGCTTGTCGGCCAGTACCCCTCGGATCGCCCCCAGGGCGCTATAAAAGTCCATCGGCGAGGGATTGGCGGACAGGCGGGTCATCATTCGCTCCACGTTGACTGCCCTGCGCTGCGCGAGCTGCTCCAGCCATGAAGCGCTGAACCTTAATCGATCGGGTTTGAATGCCGCCAGCAAGGCAGTTAGCGAAGAGCCGATGTCTCCCACTACCGGCGCGGCAATCGCGCGGTTGCTGTCGATTTCCGCCGGCAGGATGTCGAGCTGAATGAACTGGGCGCTTGCAGACCATTGCGGGCTCTTGCCGTGCCCCAATAACCAATTCAGTCGCGCGCCGATCAACATCACCACGTCGGCCTGGGCCAGAGCAAAGGATCGGGCGGCGGCGGCTGATTGCGGATGGTCGTCGGGCAGTAGGCCTTTGGCCATGGACATCGGCAGAAACGGGATGCCGCTGGTTTCGACAAAGGCTTTGATTTCGCGGTCGGCTTGCGCATATGCGGCGCCTTTGCCCAGAACGATTAGTGGTCGCTGGGCCTGGCCGAGCAGTTCCAGCGCGCGCGCGATCGCTTCGGAAGATGGGATGTGCCGCGGCGCGGGGTCGACCACCTTTATCAGCGAGCGCGCGCCGATCTGCGCATCGAGCGGCGCGCTCAAGACGCTGGCGGGAAGGTCGAGATAGACGCCACCCGGACGTCCCGACACGGCGGCACGGATCGCGCGCGCAAGACCAACGCCGAGATCCTCCGGCCGGTTGACCCGGTATGCGGCTTTGGCATAGGGCTTGGCCGCGTTCATCTGATCAAGCTCCTCGTAGTCGCCTTGCTGGAGATCGACGATGGCGCGGTCGCTTGAGCCGCTGATTTGGATCATCGGGAAACAGTTGGTAGTGGCATTGGCCAGGGCCACCATCGCGTTGAGGAAACCGGGCGCGGAGACCGTAAGACAGATCCCGGGTTTTTGGCTCAAAAAGCCCGAAATTGCCGCGGCGTGGCCGGCGGATTGTTCGTGGCGGAAGCCGATATAACGGACGCCTTCAGCCTGTGCCAGTCGGGCCAGATCGGTCACCGGAATGCCGGCGACGCCGTAAATCGTCTCGAGGCCGTTAAGCTTCATGGCGTCGATGATGAGGTGAAAGCCGTTGGTCAAAGAAGAGGGAGCCGTTTCATTGGACATTGCAAGCGCCTTTTTTAAAAGATTTTAGCGGCGCACGCTCGGGCCGCAATGAACGTCTGGTCGGCGGGGACCTCGGCGAACCGGCGGGCCATTTAGATGATTTTATCGCGGCGCATGGTGGCGATCTGTTCCGCGCCGTAGCCCAGCTTCGTCAAGACCTCGTCGTTATGCTCGCCCAGCAGTGGGGCGCCCGTAATCGTGGGCTTGAAGTCGGAAAATTTGATCGGGCTGCCGACCGTGAGGTATTTGCCGCGCAACTCCTCGTCCACCTCGACCACGCTGCCGCTGGCGCGTAGAGCGGGATCGTTGGCGATTTCCTTCATCGAGAGGACCGGGGCGCAAGGCACGGCAAATTTACGCAAAATCTCGACTGCTTCGAACTTGCTCTTATTCGCCAGCCACTGCTCAATCTCGGCGAAAATTTCCATGAGGTGAGACTGGCGCGCGCGGGCAGTAGCGTAGGCGGGATCGGCGGCCCATTGCGGTTTGCCCACGGCCTGGCAGGTCGGCCCCCAATTCTGTTCTTGGATTGTGAAATAGATATAAGCGTTGGGATCGGTTTCCCACCCCTTGCACTTAAGGATCCAGCCCGGCTGCCCGCCGCCGCCGGCGTTGCCGCCACGTGGTACCACGTCGGTGAACTTTCCATTGGGGTACTGCGGGTACTCTTCCAGATAGCCGACGTGATCCGGCCGTTCCTGATCCCGCAACTTGACCCGACACAGATTGAGCACGGCGTCCTGCATCGAGACCGCCACCTTCTGGCCTCGGCCCGTCTTGGCGCGGCCGATCAGCGCGGTTAGGATGCCGATCGCCAAATGCATGCCGGTGTTGCTATCGCCCAGCGCAGCCCCGCTGATGGTCGGTGGACCATCCCAAAACCCAGTGGTCGAGGCTGCCCCTCCCGCGCATTGAGCCACGTTTTCATAGACCTTGAGGTCGGCGTAGGGCGAGTCCTCGGCCCTTGATCGATCCGAAGATGATCCGCGGGTTGAGTTGCTGGATGTGCTCCCAGGTAAAGCCCATTCGATCCAACGCGCCGGGCGCGAAATTTCGACCAAGACGTCGGCTTCGCGGATAAGCTGTTCCAAAATAGCCTTACCCTCGGGCGTCTTGGTATTGAGGCTCAGGGACTTTTTGTTGCTGTTGAGCATCGTGAAGTACAGTGCGTCCAAATTAGGTACGTCCCGCAGTTAGCGGCGGGTAACGTCTCCAACGCCGGGCCGCTCGACCTTGAGCACCTCGGCCCCGAACCAAGCCAGCAACTGCGTGCAGGCCGGCCCGGCCTGTACGCCGGTGAAGTCGATAATTTTGATGCCTTCCAAGGGCAGCGCCATGCTCTAACGCTCCTGTTTGCCGGGCAAAATGTAATTTGGCTCGCTGGTCTTCTCGATCTGTACGCCGGTCCGCGACGCTGGCGCAAGCATCACGATCTGTTCGCCCCAATCGTTATATTCGCTTGCCGCATCTAAGATGTGCCGCGTCCAGTGAGAACCGTCGTTCGACCACGGCCTTGAATGAGCAGCGCAGGTAGCTCAACCCGGACGCTGACTTGGCGGAAGTGGGTGGCCCAGAGTTTACAACTCAAAACCGGCCTTGAGCGCATCCTGATGGAACATTTTGACGGTATCCAGCGAGTATTCCTCGAGATCGCGGCCGATCAAGCTGAGTTTCTGCAGCATGTCATGGGTGATCGTAATGATATGGCATCCAATGGCGTCAGCCTGAAAAAGGTTGAGCAGCTCGCGCGGGCTGGCCCATATCAACTCGATATTGGGAAAAGCCTTGAGGAATTCCACCGCCTCGCGCATCACGGGCACCGGGTCACGGCCGGTGTCAGCGATCCGCCCGGCAAAGACCGAGATGTAGGCGGCTGGCGAATGCTTGAGGGCTGGTGCGATATGCTTGACCTGATCGAGAGTCAGGAGGGCGGTAAGGTTGAGTTTGATGCGCCGAGAGGCCAGCCGTTCCACCAACTCGCGGCTGGTGGCGGCGCGGGTGTTGGTAATGGGAATTTTGACGTAAACGTTGTCTCCCCAAGTGGCGATCTCCCGCGCCTGCCGTTCCATCTCCTCGAACTCGTCGGAGAAAACCTCGAAGGAGATCGGCCGATCCGTTACCACCCGCAGGATTTCCTTGGCGAAAGCGCGGTAATCGGCCACGCCAGCTTTGCGCATTAAGGTCGGGTTGGTGGTGAAACCGCGGACCCAGGGCTGGCGATAGAGCTCCAATATCCCGGCCTTTTCCGCGCCGTCGGCGAAAATCTTGACCCTGAGTTCGGCTAAATGCTTCATCTTTCCAAACCCCTGCTCAGTATCCAGTTTGCCGCCTCGATCAGCGACCCGGCGCGATAGTCTGGGGACGGTGGTCGCGCTTCCTCATATCCGTAGTCGATGAATACCGTGCGACAGCCGGCCCGCCGTCCGGCCTCGATATCCCGCCATCGATCACCCACCATGAAGCTTGCTGCCAAGTCGATATGCCATTTTGCCGCCGCCGCGTGAAGCATCCCTGGTCGCGGTTTGCGACATTCGCATTCGTCGCGATCGTCGTGGTAGCAGGTTCGTAGCTCGTCAACCGGCAAGTACTCCTTCAGCCGCCGATTGATCGCGTCAACGACTTCGCGCGCCATCAAGCCTCGTCTGACGTCGGGCTGGTTGGTAACAACCACCAGCAGGTAGCCGGCCTGCTTGAGCTGCTGGCAGGCTTGAACCACGCCCCCCAGTATCTCAAGCTCGGCCAAGGTTGAAATCGCCGCCGGCTTGCCATCGCGCACCAAGGTACGAATCAAGACTCCGTCACGATCCAGGAACACGGCGGGTCTGCGGGCTTCTCCTTGGTCAGTCAACTTGGCCCTATCTGACCTTGTATAATGCAGATCTGTCCCACGGGCGGGTAGGCCACCGAAATTATCAGAGGATTGCTTTACAGAGCAAGCACCGGCTCAGCCACGCCACGATAGGGATTTTCATCAGGAGCGGCGAGAAAGAGTATGCAATGGCCGGAGACGTCCGCCGGTCGAGCCTTAGGCTGGCTGATCCGGTTTGATGCGCATTTCTGAAACAGCGTCTCAATTTGCGCAACTCCGACATGCCAGCCACCAACAAGCTCGATTTGCCGCAGCTTCGCCGCTATTAGGTTTGGCCTCGGCCACTGGAGCCTAGGAACTTAAATCTGGCTGAAGAGCGGTTGGCGTTGCTGGATGTGGGCCATTGGAGCTTCTCGCCGTTAGGGCGGACGCTTGTCGAAACTGCTGTTTTTTTGGCAGTAACCCTTGGCAAATCGGTGCTGAAGCTGCAGCAGGTGTTATGCCGCTGCCGCTGCCGCAGCCGCGAAGAGCGCTTGGCCAACCGTCCTTGGGTGGCGAGATGCCGAAGAAATTGCGGAGCTGCAACCTCCTCACCTCGAGAGTCATTGTCAAATGTCGCGGATCGGCTGGTCATGATTAGGCGGCCTCCTGGGGTTGATTTTTGCTCGAACAGGCTAGGCTGGTAGCCTGCCAGAACGGATTCCATCCACGAATTTTTCGCGGGCAGGGACCAGCGGCAGGTGATGGCCGTCCGAGCGCCGCCAGCGCCGCTGGTTTCATGTAGAGCAGTTTGAAGGCCATCAAGGATCCCCTTGGTTCTCGAGCCGGCACCCCTGGCCGCCCGCTCTCGCAGCCGCACGATAGCAAACCGCGACTCGATGGCATTGGTGGTGCGCAGATGCTTCCAGTGCTCGGTCGGGTAGTAGAAGAAAGTCACTAGGCGCTTCCAGTGGGCGCTCAGTGACTCTACCGCCTTGGGATACTTGGCCTGATATTCAGCCTGGAAGCGCGACTTCGTGGTCTCCGCACCACGCGCGCCGCTCGGCGTACGTCAAACCCCACCCCTGACCCGGCGCGCGGCAAGCCCGCCGTTGGGGGCGGGGAAGGATAGCGCGGACGGCATAGCAGTATTTGATTTTTTTGGCGGTTATTTTTTAAATCAGGGATATAATTCCCGCCATGCGGCGTCTCCAAGCCTTCAAGTACGAACTCATGCCGGCCGGGGAACAGCGGCGCCGGATGTGCCGCTTCGCCGGATCGTGCCGGTTCGTCCACAACAAGGCCCTGGCGTTGCAGAAGGAAAGCTACCGGCAAGGTGGGAAGAAACTCGGCTATGCCGGGCTGTGCAAGCTGCTCACCCAGTGGCGCAACAGCCCGGATACCGCGTGGCTGGCCGATGCCCCCGTCCATCCGCTGCAACAGACGCTCAAAGATTTGGAGCGGGCCTACGCCAATTTTTTCGCCAAGCGGGCCGACTTCCCGCGCTTTAGGAAGAAAGGCCGGCACGACAGCTTCCGCTATCCCGACCCGAAACAGATCAAGCTCGATCAGGGCAACCGCCGTGTCTTTCTGCCTAAGCTCGGCTGGCTATTCTACCGCAACAGCCGCGATGTCCTGGGCACGGTCAAAAACGTCACCGTGAGCTGGTCGGGCGACAAGTGGTTCGTATCGATCCAGACCGAGCGGGAGGTGGAACCGCCAACACCGCGAGGCGACGCGGTTGGCATCGACATGGGAGTGGTTCGCTTCGCCACGCTCTCGAATGGCAAGTTCCATGCGCCTCTTAACAGCTTCAAGCGGCACCAGGACCGGCTGCGCAAGGCGCAGCGGGCCATGAGCCGTAAGATAAAGTTCAGCGGCAACTGGAAGAAGGAGAAATCGCGTATCCAGAAGATTCATGCTCGCATCGGCAATGCTCGCCGCGACTTCCTGCACAAGACCTCGACCATGATCAGCAAAAACCACGCGATCGTGTGTATCGAGGATTTGCGGGTGCGGAACATGTCCAAGTCGGCGGCAGGAACGCTCGATGCGCCAGGCAAAAATGTTCGGGCCAAGTCCGGCCTGAACAAATCCATCCTCGATCAAGGCTGGTTCGAGTTTCGCCGCCAACTGGAATACAAGCTGGCGTGGGCTGGGGGATGGCTGGTCGCCGTCCCGCCGCAGAACACCAGCCTCGCCTGCCCACGTTGCGGTCATGTGTCGGCGGACAACCGGCGGACTCAAGCCCGGTTCGAGTGCCGGCAATGCGGCTTTGAGGAACACGCCGATGTGGTCGGGGCAATAAATGTTCTAAGGGCGGGACACGCCCGGTTCGCCTGTGAAGTGAGCGGCGCATCAAGGCCGCCAGCAGCAGGAACCCACCGAAGCGACTCGGGAGCGGCCCTATGCGCCTGAGCGCGGTAGGAATCCCCGGCCTTCAGACCGGGGAGGATGTCAAGAGCCTTGAGATTGCCGTAAAAAAAAACATTGGGCGTGGCAGCAATTACGTCAAAAGGACATAGATAAAGCGATGAGTGGACAGACGCGAGTGCTGGTTGCCGGTGCCGGCGGTTTTATCGGGCATCATCTGACAAAACTGCTGGTTGGCAAAGGCTTCTGGGTGCGAGGCGTGGATGTGAAGCTGCCCGAATATGAACCGAGCGATGCCCACGAGTTCGAGCTGCTTGATCTGCGGCGATGGGCCGAATGTCTGCAGGCCACCCGGGGGGTTGAGCAGGTCTACAATCTGGCAGCCAACATGGGTGGAATTGGCTTTATCGAGGCCAACAAGGCGGTGATCATGCATGACAACGTACTGATCAACGTCCATATGCTAGAGGCCGCGCGGCTCAACGGGGTCAACAAGTATTTCTACTCCTCCTCGGCCTGCATTTATCCCGGCTATCTGCAGAAAGAGGCCGCGGTGGTGCCGCTCAAGGAGTCTGACGCCTATCCCGCCGACCCCGAAGATGGCTATGGCTGGGAGAAGCTCTATTCCGAGCGGCAATGCCGCCATTACCTGGAGGACTACGGTCTCAGCACCCACGTCGCCCGCTTTCACAATATCTTTGGTCCCTTGGGCACTTACGACGGAGGGCGGGAAAAATCCCCGGCCGCGATTTGCCGCAAGGTGGCGTTGGCCGCCGACGGCGACGAGATAGAGGTCTGGGGCGATGGCGAGCAGACCCGTTCGTATTGCTATGTGGGAGACTGCGTGGAGGGTATCTTTCGTCTGCTTAACTCTGATTGTCACCAGCCACTGAACCTGGGTACCGATTACTTGGTCACGATTAATCAACTGGTCGAGATCGTCGCCCGAATCGCGGGCAAGCGGATTCGCCGCCGCCACGATTTGAGCAAGCCCCAAGGAGTCCGCGGACGCAACGCCGACCTCACCCTCATGAAGCAAGTGTTGAAGTGGGAGCCGCGCACCTCACTAGAGCAGGGACTGAGCGTGACTTACCGCTGGATCGAGCAGGAACTGCGCAAAGCCGGTCGTTTGGACTAAGGCTCGTTCTAGCTCGATTGCGCCGCTCGGCTCGCCCCGACCGCCATCACGGTGCTGTGCTGATTGGCCTCTCGGATATTCGATTGCCCTCCAAAAGTTATGCTTGAATCCGTTGGTCTGCTTAGAGATGGCCGTCCTGACCCTTGTGAGTAGGCAGGCTGTCGCGGATCGGCTGTAGCGCGGCTGCCATCTGTCCGGCCAGCGCCGCTAGATCGGCCGTAGTCGCCAACGGTCCCGCCGCCGGCAACAGCCTGGCCAGCGCCGCCAGCAGCTTGACCGTGGGCTCCAGCGCCTTGATCAGTGCCCGTGCCTCAACGATCAGCGCCTGCACCGGCTCATGATCCTGGCGGGCCTGCTTCGTGCGGTCGTCTAATGGGCTCGCCGCGGCGGCAATCCTAAAGTTCGTTTAAGATAATCCGCCGCGTCATCTCCACCGCCGCGGCGCCTTCCTTTATTCCGGTCGCTTGTCCCAAGTTTAGTGTGAACCTGCGATGGCGGTAGGTGTTCACAACGTTAGGCGGCATTATCCCCATTAACAACTTGGTCTTGATTAGTACGGTCTGGACCATCTACAGGTCGTGGTAATCGAGGATGCGGCGGAAGCTCTTCTCGGCGCTCCAGGCACGCGGTTGCCGCCCAGCGCTTGACCATGGCGTTATTGCGGCAGTGGGCTACCCGCTCCAGTCCTGCGGCGCGCCGCCGAATTGGGATTTTCGATAATATTGGTGCTTCGCACCGCCTGGCGCAGCGATGGAGATGGTCCCAGGTGGGACTTGGGTCTACGCTCCAAACGATCCGACCACAAAAAAGCGGCAAATGTTTGGATCGCGGTACTTTTTGTCGCTTTTATGACACAGTAGGCACGACGGGATATCTGGTGCTGGCGAAACGCCGGCGAAAATATTCCAGAGTCTCGCCCAGGCCTGCCGCAAGAGTCGTCTGCGGCTTCCATCCCAGTTCGTGCTGCGCCCGCACAGCGTCGATTACGGAGCGTCGCTGCTCACCGGGCCTAGTCTGAGCATGCCGCGGGGCCTCGCGGCTGCTCACCATTGTTGCGATCATCGCATAGAGCTGATTGACGCTGGTTTCGGTGCCTGTGCCAATATTGAAGCTGCCGCTGATATTGCGTTCAAGCGCCGCCAAATTGGCTTGCACAACGTCGCCCACGTAAACGTAATCGCGGGTTTGCTCGCCATCGCCATAGATCGTGCAGGGCTGGCCGGTCAGCAGGCGGCCGCAGAAAACCGCGACCACGCCAGCCTCGCCATGTGGATCCTGGCGCGGGCCGTAGACGTTGGCATAGCGCAGCGCAATAAATTGTATGCCATACTCGGCCTGATAGAAATACAGATAATTCTCGGTGGCAAGCTTGGTGACTCCGTAGGGACTAAGCGGATGACAGGGATGGCTTTCATCGCATGGATATTGTTGCTGCTCGCCATATATGGCGCCACCGGTAGAGGCAAAAACGATCCGCTTAACCGCATGCTTGCGCGCTGCCTCCATCAGATTGAGCATCCCCACCAGATTTACCTGAGCGTCGAAGGTGGGCTCGGCCACTGAGCGGCGCACGTCCATCTGCGCGGCTAGATGGATAATCGCCCTGGGCCGTTCCTGCGCCATCACCGCCGCGACCTTTTCTTTCTCCAGCAAATCAACGTGATAAAAACGGGCTCCCGGATTGAGATTGGCGCGCTTGCCCGTGGACAGGTTGTCCAACACCGATACCTCGGCGCCTCGCACTACCAGCGCATCAACGATATGAGAACCAATAAAGCCGGCGCCGCCGGTGACTAAGATTTTCATGGTTCTGCTATGTTATTCTATCGAATCCTGCATATGATAGTGACCGATCCAAAACCCGAAAAGTATGCCAGCGAAAAGTTGAGAGAACGGCATCAGGTATGGTCCTCTGCAGAGCGATGAGGAGGACCGGGGAATGCCGAAGAAGGGGCACAGCGAGGAGCAGATCCTGGGCGCATTGCGGCAGGCGGAGAGCGAGACCAAGGTGAGCGAGATCTGCCGCGAGCACGGGATCAGCGACGCCACTTTTTACATCTGGAAGAAGAAGTACGCGGGGCTTGGTTTGAGTGAGTGGCGCGAGCTGCGACAACTGCGCGAGGAGAACGCGAAGCTCAAGCGCTTGGTCGCCGACCTCTCGCTTGATCGCCAGATTCTGCAGGAGATCGTGCAAAAAAAGCTGTAAAGCCCCGTCAGCGGCGCGCGCTCGGACATTGGACACAGGCAGTGTTCGCGCTGAGTGGACGGCGCGCGGCGGGGCTGGTGAAGATCACTCGAAAGACTCTAGTGTATCGGAGCCGACCGCCTTCCCAGGAGGGTTTGCGAATGCGGCTGCGCGAGCCGGCTCTACACCAAGGATGGGCTCACAGTGCGGACCAAGGTACGCAAGAAGCCGGCGCGGCGCTCGCGGATACCGATGCCGAGAGCAACGCGGCCCAATCAGAAGTGGAGCATGGACCTTCATGAGCGCAAAACTCCTTGATGGGCGCTGGTTCCGCGTACTGACGGTGATCGACCAGTTCGCCCGGGAATGCCTGGCGCTGGTCGCCGACAGCGCACTCAACACTCACCGCGTCGCGTTGGCGCTTTCGCAGGTGGGTCGCAGAGCGCGGAGTGCCGGAACCGATCACCGAGGACAACGGGAGCGAATTCGCGAGCAAGGCGATGGACGCGTGGAGCTGCCAGTACGGGGCACACCTCGAGTTCATCCGTCCAGGAAAGCCGATCGACAAGAGCGCACGGCTAGGCCAGCAAAACAAGTGCTGGCCGGCGCCGTGCAGAGCGCTGACTCCTCGGTCGCGGAGTCTGAGCAGCTTTTCGTCCCGCCCCCGCTGAATGTGAAGGGCGGGCCCGAAAAGCTGCCTGCAGACAGCACAGAACAGGCAGCAGAAAAGACCAACTTGCTAGAGACTGTCAATGGAGTATGTTGAGTGCGATGAACGCCGGCAATACCGGCACCAACCGACCACACCAGGCCGAAATCTCCACTACCGGTCGGTATACTTTCGCGGGGCGGGTCACATTTTGACGGTGTCCGGCGAGTACTCATCGAGATCGCGGCCGATCAGGCCGAGTTTCTACAGCATGTCATGGGTGATCGTAACGATGTGACATCCGAGCGTGTCGGCCTGAAGCAGGTTGAGCAGTTCGCGCGGGCTGGCCCAGAGCAGCTCGATATTGGGAAAAGCCTGGAGGAATTCCACGACTTCGCGCATCAAGGGCACCGGATCGCGGCCGGTGTCTGCAATCCGGCCCGCAAAGACAGGGATGCAGGCGGTGGGCGAATGTCTCAGCGCGGGGGCGATGTGTTTGATCTGCTCCAGGGTGAGCAGTGCGGTTAGATTCAGCTTGATTTGCCGGTCGGCCAGCCGTTTGCCAACTCATTGCAGGACGCGCCGCGGGTGTTGGTAATCGGAATCTTGACGTAAACATTCGTCTTCTGCCGTTCCACTTCCTCGAAATCGTCGGAGAAGACCTCGAAAGAGATCGGACGGTCGGCGACCACCTGCAGGATTTCCTTAGCGAAGGCGTGCGTTAGTCGGCCACTCCAGCCTTGCGCATCAAGGTCGGCTTGGTGGTAGTGAAGCCGCTGGTCCAGGACTGGCAATAAAGCTCGGATATCCCGCTTTTCCCGCGCCATCAGCGAAGATTTTTACTTCAGCTCGGCCAAATGCCTCATCTTTCAATTGCCCCGCGCAATATCCAATTTGCCGCCTCCGCCAGCGACCGAGCGCGATAGTCCGGGCGGGGCGGCTGCGCCTCCTCATACCCGTTGTCGATAAAGACCGTGCGGCAGCCGGCTCGTTGTCCGGCTTCGATATCCCGCCATCGGTCACCCACCATGAAACTGGCGGCCAAGTCGATATGCCATTTTGCGGCCGCCGCGAGAAGCATCCCCGGTCGCGGTTTGCGACAGTCACAATCGTCGCGATCATCATGGTAGCAGGTTCGCAGCTCGTCCACGGGCAGGCGCTCGCTCAGAAGTTGGTTGGTAGCCTCGACTGTTTCGCGTGCCATCAAGCCCCGACTTACGTCGGGCTGGTTGGTGACCACTACCAGCAGAAAGCCGGCCTGCTTCAGCCGGTCGCAGGCTTGTGCCACGCCGTCGAGGATCTCGACCTCAGCCAGCGTGGAAACCGACACCGGTTTGCCCTCACGCACCAAGGTGCGAATCAAGACTCCGTCGCGATCCAGGAACACTGCGCGTTCGGGGGCCTTTCCCTGATCGAGCAAGTTGGTGATCTTGCCTTGCATAATGCCATTGTCCCATGGCGAGATGGAATGCAAAAACTATCAGAAGATTGCTTTATCGGACAAGCAACACCGAGTCGTGTCTGGACCAAATGGGCAGATGAGCATTAGCGCAGCTACGGCAGCGCGAAGGCGCAAAGCAGAATAGCCAGCAGAGCCGGCGTTGCCGTTCATCGATACCGTCGGCTCGCCGGGAGCCGAAATAAAAAGGCCGCGGCTAGCGCGAACAGGACCGCCCCAAGCAAGTAGCAGCCATCCACTGCGTGTGCAGTCAAAAGCGGCCAGCTATGGGCCAGACGGCAGTGGAGCATCCGTGCGCACAGCCGAAACAGGTTGATGACGTAGGCCAGCGCCACCGCCGCCGCGATGAACAGCAGCTCGCCACTGGCTCGCAGACCCAGTAGCCCCATCGCCGCCTTGCCACGCAAGCCGTAGCCCGGCCGGATGAATATCCCGATTTCGTTGCGATAGAAGAGCAGGTTGAGCGTCGCGCCAATGAGCGGTGTGTGCAGCCAAGCGGCAAACTCGCGCGCGATCTTGGCGTCGAACCGCTGCAGGGGCAAATCCACCAGCGCGATGAAGAAACTGGGCAACGGGTCACGAACAGAATGAGCAGCAGTGGGAAGGCAGCCTCGCGCAAGGTGGCAAAACCGCCCAGCAGGATCACGGCGCCGCTGGCATACAGCCACAGCAACGGTCCAATGGGGTACAGATTCGGCCCCGTTCCGCGAATAGTACTAGCTCGGGCGAAAGACGTAGGTTGGCGCCAGGCAGCACCATCAGAAGCAGGCCTCAGATACTGCCAAGGCGAAAATCCTCGCCCCGGCAGACGCCATCCAAGCTCCACGCTGGCCGGAATCACCAAAGCGACGCCAATATCTGCCGTTCTTGCACCGCCGTTTCGCCACACCCGGACAACAGCTGATCGTCGCCATGACCCAATTGCTGGCTCAGCACTTCGATTTGCGCAGTGACGATAGACTCGTGCTCTTTGTCAAAATGCCCCTGTATCACTTGGCTCTCGCGATCTTCGGCTCCCACGGCACGCAGTCCGTCACCGGCCGCCCGCGATCGCGGCTGCCTTTGCGGATCACCGATCCCTCCAGGGTCCGTACGCCGGCCCGTACCACGCCCATTACCCCGGGTCCGGCCACTCGCAATCGCACCGTCGTAGTCCGCGTGATGGTGGCCGTGAACCACTGGCCGCACGCCCATCGCTTCGCGGCCAAATCGTCGAGAGCGGCGAAGCGGTGCTGATGGCAGCTCGGCGCCTCGTGACAGACCAGCACGTCGGCACGCTGCTCCCATAGCCGCTCCGAGTCCTCTCCCACCAGCTGCTGCCGATACGGGCTTTCCCGCTCATGCCGGGTATCGTGCAGCCATTCATCTCGATTGTGCCAGCGTGGGGTTTGCGCGTCGCGCGGCGCACCTGGGTCGGGCATCCACCGCTTGCCGCGAAAGATCCCGTCCAACCCGGCAACGCGCATCCCAGCAATCCCGACCACCTGGCCGTTTAAACAGCACTCGGCGAGATTAGACTGGAACAGATTGCGGTACCAATCAGCCTGGTCGGAATCGTGATTGCCTGGAATCCACCAGGTCTCGATGCCGGCTTTGGTCAGCGCTCGATCTGACCGTCGTCCTCCCCGGTGGGTGGCGGACCAATGCCGTTTCGCTCAGCGGCGGCTGCGGCCCGATAACCGGTAGTCCCGGCAGGCGACTCTATATAGTCGTCCAGTGCGCCCCAGCTCCTCCAGTCGGCGCTCGGTCGCGATATTGCGATCGCTCATCAGGCCGCAATAAACCCGCTTGGGAAGCCCACGGGCGATAGCGATCGCATCGGGCACCCGTTCCAAGACTCGCTGGGCTCGCACGATGCGCTGGCTTATGTTCTTGACAGATAGGATTCGGAGTAAGCGAGACATTGCGGCGGTGACGATCATCGCCAGCGGCAACACCACCTCGGGGTCACCCCCGAGGTGGGCGACCATGGACCTGGCCAGCAGCAAATAGACCGAAACCTGGTGCAGCGCCGCCCCCAGGCTTATTGGGTCATTGGGTCGGCCAAGCCCATCGACTAGCGGGAACGATTTCATCTCGCCGGCGTTGCAGCTGTCCGCCGATTCGGGCCGCCAGCGCGTCGGCCTCGAACCAGGCCGGTACTGCGCCGGTGGTGGCATCGAGCACGCCGCCATCGATCAGGTTGGGTGCCTTTGTTATGCCTCGGCTCCGTTGGCAAAGGTCTCTCTCCTGGTTACGGGTTACAGGTGCGAACGTTGTGGGCATGAATGGGTTCCGCGTGTTAAGGAGCGCGAGCCCAGGATTTGTCCACAGTGTAAAAGCCCTTATGGAACGTTCCTCGAAAGCGCAGGTTCAAGCGCTAGCGCCCTCGAAAGCGTGCGCGCACGCTTCACAACTGTGCCACCAGCTTCTTGGATTTGGCCCGGTTACAGCGCCGGCACAGGGTCTGCAGGTTCAGCTCCTGGGTCTGGCCACCCCGGCTGACGGGTACGATGTGATCAATTTCCAGATTGCTCGACCTGCCGCATTTGCGGCAGCGCCCCCCGTCGCGCACTAACACGGTCGCACGCATGCTGTCGGGGACGTGCCGGCTGGCAAGCCGGTCTTGCCAGGAAGGTTTTTCCACCCCTCTAAATTGGATGAAATCGCCCAGTGCTCCCAGGTCAACGGGCTCGGTTGCTCCGATCATCCGTTCCAGCTTGACCGGAGCGCTGGGCAGACAATTGTTCATCCGCGCGGCCAGCAACAGCAGGCAGAGCAGGTGCGCCTTGTGGGCATCCGGGAGCTGACGGAAACGAGCGTCGTTCAAAAGCTCGTATGGCAACCTGATTTCCCGACGCGTGCGCTCGAACTGACGGAAATTGCAAAAGCTAAAAAACTCTTCCATGGCGGATAACCTTTTTAATATTAATCCCAAATATAATAAAGAAATCAAGAAAAATTTTTTACTTGGTTTAAAAGTATCACTAGAATTGTCAGAAAAGTCACGGAGATGCACAAACTTGTTGTCCAAAATAGATCGGCCCGCGGCTGAAAAGATCTGGACCTACACGATTGTATGCTCCGAAATCGGCCCGAGTCGGTGCGCGGGCGCTCGAGCGCCGAGCCGCTGACGGGTACGGTTATGATAAAGTTGAAATATTTGTCAGCAGGATGTATGCCTTGCGCAAGCTGCCTGCGGCTGGCTCTTGCCGCCGTAAGCGATACCCGGCGGGGCGCGGTCCTTTCTTTTCGACCGAGGCAATTTCCAACGAATTTGTCCTATTTTTTGGGCAACTAGCGCGCGGTTGCTCGTAAGCGTTTGATCCGGTTGGCCAAGGGTGGCATTAAAAATTAGAGATATTTGATTCGGAAGGACATCAGATGGCCAAACGCGGGCGCCCTCGAAAACATCATCCCCTACCGGAAACCGAGATCTTAAAAACGATCGAAACTTTCGCGCACCGCAAGCGCGGTCGGCCTCGCAAACACCCTGTCGGGGTAGCCGACCTGGCGGATCGATCGAGAGGCCCCCAAGATTCCGAGCTCGATAGCTCCGTCGCGCGCGCCGAGCAGCAGCCGGAAAGCGCGAATTCACTGGAGCGCAGCTTTGACCTGGACCGGGTCGTCGAAAGGGAAACCCAGGCGGAAATACGACAAGCTCAAGATATTTTGCGGCGAGCCGACAAGCACCGAAGCGACAGGATAGTGCTTCAGAACCATATACTCGGCGAGTGGGTCCGGCGCGCCATGAAAGAGGATCCCGAGTTTGGCCGGCGCGTGATGACCGGCCTGGATGAGGTCATAACCGACGAACGCAGGCGGAAAATTTTAGGCCTGCCGCCAAGTCGACCGCGCGCCAGGGACAGCTCGGGGTAGATCGCAAGACCGTGAGGCGGTGGCTGCGCATCGGGGGATGGCAGCCGCGGCAAAGTCAGGTCCGGCCAAGCGCGGTCGGAAGCGGCCGCTCGGCGGGCCGAAGCTGCCACCATCAGGACCAATTCCTGTCGTGGGTTCGAGGCATCCATCTACGCCGCCGACGCGATTGCCACCACTGATTTTGCCGGTACTCAGGCTGAGTCTTACGACGGCAAGATAAAAGCGATGTCAGCAAGCGGCCGATTTCTCTCACCTCATCAGCCGATTAGGTAAATGCGGCGCGGATGGCGTGCTCGCAGTTTTTTCGGGAAAACCGGACGGAATTAACCCCGATTTTGCGCACTGGCATCCTGATGCAGTCCGTCATGAGCAAATGCGGACGGCAAGTGGCCTGCCCCCCGAAAACACCCGCGTTTTGAGGTAGAGTCCGTCACGGCAAGGAGACGGACAGATGCGGCGGAGCAGGTTCAGCGAGGAGCAGATCATCGGAATTTTGCGCGAGCAGGAGGCGGGCGTGGCGACCAGCGAAGTGTGTCGGCGCCACGGGATCTCGGAGGCGACCTTTTACAAGTGGAAGGCCAAGTACGGCGGCATGGAGGTGTCGGACGCGAAGCGGCTCAAGGGGCTGGAGGATGAAAACCGCCGGCTCAAGAAGCTGCTCGCCGAGTCGATGCTCGACAACGCGGCGCTGAAGGACCTGCTGGGAAAAAACGGCTGAAGCCTGCGGCACGGCGGACGGCAGTGGCCCGGCTGATCGAGCGGCACGGGCTGAGCCAACGGCGCGCGTGCAGGCTGGTGGGGATCGACCATTCGACTTTACGCTATCGGTCCAAGCGTCCAGACGATGCGAGCCTTCGCAGGCGGCTGCGCGAGCTGGCGCAGGAGCGGCGGCGCTTCGGCTATCGCAGATTGGGCTGGTTGTTGGCGCGCGAGGGGCATTCGATGAATCACAAAAAGCTATACCGGCTTTACCGCGAGGAGCGGCTGATGGTGCGCCGGCGCGGCGGGCGCAAGCGCGCGCTGGGAACCCGCGCCCCGATGGAACTACCGCACGCCATCAATCAACGCTGGAGCCTCGACTTCGTGTCCGACACGCTGGCCGCCGCTTCCGCATTCTGTGCATCGTCGATGACTTCAGCCGCGAGTGCCTGGCCACCGTGGTCGATACCTCACTGAGCGGAGTACGCGTGGTGCGCGAGCTGGAACGGCTCTCCCTCGAACGAGCCACGCCCAGGACCATCGTCAGCGACAACGGAACCGAACTCACCAGCGTGGCAGTGCTCAGGCGGGCGACCGACCGCGTCGGCTGGCATTACATCCAGCCGGGCAAGCCGGTGCAGAACGCATTTATCGAGAGCTTCAACAGCAGGCTGCGCGACGAGTGCCTAAACGAGCACGTGTTCACGAACTTGGCCGAGGCCCGAGCGATCATCGAAGCGTGGCGCCACGATTACAACTGCTGCCGCCCGCATTCGAGCCTGGGCGCGTTGACGCCGAGAGAGTTTGCAGACCGGCAAGGGGCCGGGCCGCTTGAGCAAGTTTGGGGCTCCGCGGCCCG
>DATGLK010000037.1 GCA_035294265.1 Candidatus Binataceae bacterium | reverse complement strand
GAATTTCATCAGATGTTCGTGCCATTGCGAGGGCCGTCTATCTACGATGTGGCGCTGGATTCCACCGGCGCGCTATTCACCTGCTTCCTGTATGGCGGGCTGGGCGAACTAATCTGAACTGCCGCCGCCCGGCAAGGTTGCTTCTAAATCCAGACTGGCTGACAGCCGATCGATCCGATCGAATAGCGAGCGTAGTCGTACCAGCTCACCGGGGATTTGATTGGTACCAGTGAAGTTAAGCGGCCAGAGCTGAGCGTAAAGCGCGAAGTCGGCCAATCCCAAGCGGCCGAGCAGGAAAGCCCTGTTTTCCAAGGCTTGATCGAAAGGTGCCAGCACGTCATGAACGGCGACGAGTTGGCTGGCACGTGGCGCGTGAAGTAACGAACTCGGATCCTGACCGTATTTGCGCTGGCTCAGATGCTCGAAAAAACTCGCCTGCAGCGGGCCTTGCTGTTGGTAGTAATGGTAAAGGTCGGGCCAAGCTAGAGCAAAGAGAACGCGTTCCACCGCGCCGTCCAGATAGGCGTTAAGGGCCTGATGCAAGCCGCGGCTGGTTGGGGGTAAGAGGGTGGGGTTGGGAAAAGCCAACTCCAGGTGGGTCACGATCGAGTCGGCGTTTGCCACCAACGTGTTTGACTCTGGTATATGCAAAAGCGGCAAAGTGATTTGGCCAGACAGGCTAATAACCTCGTCTCGGCGTATCAGATCGACTTCGATGGTCTCGTAATCGATGCCCTTGAACTCAAGCAGCTTGCGCACCTTGGCGCAGCGCGAATCGGGAAAACTTTGGAACAGGCGGGCTTTCATGGGCGTGGCTCGGGATGTGTCAGGATCTCCTTCATGGTGGCGGCGTTCATAACGCCATAATTGGCGTAGCAGTTATTGAATATCAGGTAGGCTCGTGCAATCCCGCTCACGGCGCGCACGTTGCCGGCCACCTGCGCCAGCTCCTGCTCCGAGTACAGGTAGCGAAAGCGTTGGGCTGGAGTAATTCCTTTTTGGAACCAGCGCTGCGCATTGCGGCCGTGAAAGCGCATATATATCCGGCTGCCGCTGGCGGCAACGAACGAGGGCGCGATGGAGGGGCCGGCGGGTGCGTCGGTAGAAGTGTAGTAAAGCCCGTGCAGACGCAGAAAGTCGAGGGTCTGTTGGCGCCGCTCTGCCGGGGTTACCCAACTCGGATGGCGAAACTCGATAGCCAAGTCGACCGCGGGCATCAACTGGGGCAGTGCGGCCAGATAGTCCTGATTGGCCGGATTGCACACGAAATAGGGCGGAAATTGAAAAAGTATCATGCCCAGCTTGCCACTTTCCACCAGTGGCTGCGCGGCGGCCCGAAACATCTCGAAGGCCTTTATGCGGAGCTCTGGCGAGGGTCGGCTAAGCCGCGCGGGTACGTCGGCCGCCAGCATCTGGCGCAGCACCTGGGGCAGGCGGGAAACCTCGGTTGGATGTTGGGTCAGCAGGGCGAAGGCTTTGAGGTTGAAGATGAAATCATTCGGAGTTCGTTCGACCCAGGTTCGCGCGGTGCGCTCGGACAGCATGCCGTAGTAGGTCGAATCGACCTCCACCGTGTTGAACCGCTCGGCATAAAAGCGCAGCCGCGCCTCGGGAGTGGTTAGCGACGGTGGGTAGAACAGGTCGGTGCTGAGCAAAGTAGGATCGGTCCAAGAGGCGGTTCCGACCAGGAATTGGGTCGTCTGAGCCATCGAACGGGCGGTCGCGCCAAAGTGGCGGTTTGCGCGTCCTTAAGTTTAGCAGAACGCCGCTGAAACAGGGGACGGTCCCCCGAGACGAAGCCCCCGACGAAGCCCCCAATGATGGGTTGATAGGGGTGTGACACGGGCGGCCCTCCCCGCGCGGTCTTAAGGTTGAGCAAGGCCGCCCACCTGAAACTGGCTGCGGGATTACCTGGCGAGCGAACCGGCTTTGACGGAGCGGCGCAGGCTGAAGGCGAGTGCTACCCAGCTCCAGCCACGCAGAATCAGCTCAATGCCGATGGCGAAGCCGATGAACCATAGGCCTGACGAGGGCCAATGCGCCCATAGCAGGATTCCCAGCACGGCAGCAACCGCGCCGTCGAGCACGGCCCAGCCGCGATGAGGCAGCTGGGAGCTGGCGGCGCCGTACAGGCGCATCAGACCGCTGGCCAGGAAAAACGCCGCCAGCACCAGAGTCAAGGTGACGGCGCCGGCGGCCGGATCGGTCAGCAGCAAAAGACCCAGGACCAGGTCGAAGATGAAACCCAACAGGTCGAGGAAGGGATGGATGCGATGGGCCTGAAACAGATGGATCGCGTGGAAGGCGGCGCTGAAGAGCAGCAACCATCCCAACAGCATCACCGATACCACCGTGGCGACGACGGTATCGGACAGCGCGATCAGGCCGCAGAGGATCAGTAGCAGGCCCAGCGCCAACACCCACGACCAGCGTTGGCGGACGCGTTCCAGTTCGGCTCCGATGGGCGTGGGTGTGGCACTCATCTGATAGGTCTCCTTCGGCGCTTTCGGGATGCGTTCAGCGGTTCCAAAGCTGCTTGCTGGCGATGCGCGCGCCTTCGCTCATCGCCTCGAATTTGGCCCAGGCGATTTTGGGATGGCCCACGCGGCTGCCGATTCCGCAATCGGTGCCCGCGATCACGTTTTCGCGGCCCACGATTTTGGCGTAGCGCACCAGCCGCTCGGCGATCAGCTCGGGATGCTCGATGAAGTCGCTGTAATGGCCGACGACGCCAGGCATCAGCGATTTGCCCGCCGGCAATTTGACTTTCTCCCACACATGGTAGTCGTGCTCATGGCAGGGGTTGGAGGCCTCGATCGAGATGCATTCGGCCTTAACCTTGAGGATTAGATCGACGATCTCCTTGAGAGGCACGTCGTACTTGTGGGGGCCGTGATAGCTGCCCCAGCAGGTATGGAAGCGTATGCGGTCCTCGGGCAGGCCTTCCAACGCCCGATTGAGCGCGTCGATTCGCAGTTCGGCGAACTTGCGATAGGCCGCGATGTCCATCTGAGGATAAATCTGCCAAGCGTCGGGAAGATCGGGGTCGTCTATTTGCAAGACAAAGCCGGCGTCGATGATCGCCTTGTATTCCTCGTGCAGGGCGGCGGCGATCGCGTAAAGATAGGACTGAGCGTCGGGATAATGTTCGTTGTGCAGCCAGTGCTCGATGGTGCCTGGAGTCACCGCGGGGAGAAAGGCCTCCAGCGGGTTGACGCCTTGCAGCGCGGCTTTGAAATTGGCGATATCCTCCGCCACCGCCGCTTGACCGATATATTTGATGGGGCCGGTTAGTACTGCCTCGCGGGTGCCCCCGCCTTGGCCGCCGCTGGGACCCCCGGCACCGCCGCCGAAAACGGGCCCCTTGGCAAAGTATTCGGGAAATTCCTTCTCATCGCGCGCGTATATTTTTTGGGTGGGATGGCTCGCTTTGCGGTCTTCAATTCCGCTCAGCCGCTCGCGCATATAACTGGTGAAGGTAACTTTGGAAAGCTCGCCGTCGTTGATCACGTCGATCCCGGATTCAATTTGCTTCTTGACCACTTCCGCCACCGACTGGCGCAAACGCGTGGCCAGCTTGCCGGCGTCGTAGGGCTGATGGCTTTCCTTGGCCACGACCAGCTCTCGCAAGTCACCCGGGCGGGGCAGGCTGCCGGCGTGGGAAGTGATGATTCGATCCATGCTGCGCTTCATCTAAGCCTCCTGATCAGTGCCAGATCGCAGATAAATCCCCACACTGATAGCAGAAAGCGCCTGGCTCGTCTGCCCTCAAGCTGCAATCCGGCCTGCCGGTACGCTGCCGGCGCGCTTTCCTGCGCGCTCGGAGTATGGCAAGGCTGTAGAGAAAGACGGGCGCCTGGGTGGCGCCCGACCAACGAGGAGTTGCGCGATGGCATCCGCGAAGGAAAACGACATCCTGACCCGGGTGGGACCCGGTACGCCGATGGGCGAACTGATGCGCCAGTACTGGATTCCTGCCGCGCTTGCCACCGAGCTCGCCGCCGATGGAGCACCGCTACGGCTGATGCTGCTGGGCGAGAAGCTTATCGCGTTTCGCGATAGCGCCGGCCGGATCGGCGTGATGGACCACCGCTGCCCCCATCGCTGCGCCTCGCTGTTCTTCGGGCGCAACGAGAACGAGGGGTTGCGCTGCGTTTATCACGGCTGGAAATTCGATGTCAGCGGCGCCTGCGTGGAGATGCCCAACGTGCCACCCGAGTACGATTACAAGGCCAAGGTGCGCGCTCGCGCCTATCGCGCGATGGAGCGCAACGGCCTTATCTGGGTGTACATGGGACCGCGTACGCAACCGCCCGAATTGCCGGCGCTGGAACCCGCGCTGTTGCCCGAGAGCGAGGTGTCGATGTTCTTTTGCCAGCGCGAATGCAACTGGGCGCAAGCGTTGGAGGGTGACATCGACACTTCGCATTTTGGCTTCCTGCACGTGGGCGGAGTAAACGGCGACGATTTTCCGCCAGGCAACATGAGCCGCTATCCTGCCGCCAATCGCCAGCCCGAAATGATGGTGGCGCGTACCGAGCTGGGTACCGTGTACGGCGCGCGCCGGCTGATCGACGGCAAGTTTTACTGGCGCTTCGCCCCTTTCGCGATGCCCTTTTGGACCATCGCGCCCGACGGCGATTTCGACCGCCATATTATGGCTCGGGCCTGGGTCCCGATGGACGACCATCACACCATGTTTTTACAAATGACCTGGAAGGGTAACGCACCGCGCTCGCGCACGCTCAAGAGCGGCGAGTGGATGGCCGGCTTTACCCACAAGCTGGACTACTTGCCCAACAGCACCGATTGGCACGGGCGCTGGCGATTGCGCCACAATGCCGCCAGCGATTACGGGATCGATCGTCAAGCGCAGCGCAACAAGAGCTTCACCGGGATTGATGGCGTGCTGCTGCAGGACCAGGCCGTAACCGAAAGCATGGGCGCGGTCCTCGATCACGACTTGGAGCATCTGGGTTATAGTGACCTGATGGTAATTCAGACCCGCCGCCGGCTGATCGAGGCTGCCCAAGCCTTGCAGCGCGACGGCACGGTGCCACCCGGAGTGGATAATCCGCAGGCTTACTTGGCGGTTCACGCCGGCGATCTGCTGATGAAGGAAGAGCGCGATTGGCAGGAAATCTATCGCAATTTTCCCAGGGTGTCGGTCGCGCCCGACGGCCGGATCGTGGCGGCGCCGGCGCGCCCGGGCTGGCCCTCCAGCGTGGCGGCCGAGGCTCACGAGTAACGGCGACGCGCCTCTGAGCGCGCCCCGCAACCAGCACTTATGGAGAGCGGCACATGATCTACGAAATGCGGACTTATATGGTTAAGATGGGCAGCGTGAGAGCGGCCGAGGCGGCGTTCGAGCGGGCCTTGCCCGGGCGTATCAAGCTCTCTCCTTTGGCCGCCTTCTGGCATAGCGAAATCGGCCAGCTCAACCAGATTATCCACGTCTGGCCCTACGAGAGTCAGGCCCATCGCGAGCAGATTCGCGCAGCCGCCGGCAAGGTAGAAGGCTGGCCGCCGGCCCTGCAGGAATTTCTGGTCGAGCAGAAGACCGAAATCTTCATGCCCGCGCCGTTTTCCCCTCCGCTGGTTCCGGCGCAACTCGGTTCGCTGGTAGAGATGCGCCGCTACACGATTCGGCCCGGCGGCATCCCCACCTTGATCAAGAACTGGAGCGAGCGGATTGAGAAACGGGCCAAGCTCTCACCCTTTATCGCGGGCTGGTACAGCGAGGTAGGACCACTCAACCAGTGGCTTCATATTTGGGCTTATCAGGATTATGCCGAGCGCGAGCGGATTCGGGCGGAGGCGATGAAGGACGGCTCCTGGCCGCCGCCGATGGGTGATCTGCTGGTCAAGGCGGAGAACTCCATCCTGATCCCAGCTTCGTTCTCACCGATTCGCTAACATGGAACCATTGGCGGGTTAGTGCGAATAGGAACCGGGGTACAAGTATACGGCTCTTCCTCCAGGAGAGATTGGGGTGCCCTAAAACAAAAAGCTTGGCACGGCGGGCGGCGGCCGCACCCTCACCCGCGCGTCACGCGGGGCGCAGAAAGCACGCGGCCAGCGTGAGGCTGGCCCGCTCCCGCAAAGTGAGCGGGTCAGAGGAGTACGAAAGCCCCGCGGTAAGCTCGAGGGTCGTGACATAGCGGCCGGCCTTGCAGGTTTCGCGAAGGGAAGCCGTTTTCTTGCCCATCGAGCCTTGGTTTGGCGCAGGACGCTGTTCTCTTGACTCTTCTCCCACGCAGTTGGCAGGGAAGGGTGTCTGCGCCCAACAATTCGGAACAATCGGCGAGCGCGTCGCCGCAGCCTTCGGGGAGAAGTGATGAAATTCGGACTTTTCGAAATCAATACCCATCCGTGCGTGGGGCCTGAAGCGATCGCTACCGTTGCGCGCGCCGCCGAGCAGGCGGGTTTCGAGAGCTTTTGGGGCGGCGAACATCTGGTGCTGCCCGATCCGCAGTTTCGAATGCCGCCAGACAAGCCGATTCTGGACCTGATCGGCACGATCGCATTTGCCGCCGGCCACACCCGCACGTTGCGCTTTGGCACCGGAATCATCCTGCTGCCCCAGCGCAATCCCCTGGTCCTGGCCAAGGAGATAGCCACGCTGGATGTGCTATGCGGCGGCCGACTGATCCTGGGGCTTGGGATCGGCAGCGCCGAGGCGGAATTCAAGGCTCTGGGTATCCCCTTTCAGGACCGCGGGCCGCGGGCGGAGGAAGCTTTGGCCGCGATGAAAGCGGTGTGGAACATGGAGCGGCCCGAATTTCACGGCCGCTTTTTCTCTTTTAGCGGGATTCGCGCGGAACCTCGGCCAGTACAACGACCGACCCCGGAAATCGTCTGGGGCGGACGTACGCCGTATGCCTTTGGCCGTACCGTGCGCAGTGGGCGAGGATGGTACGGCTACGATATGAGCCTGGAGGATGCAGTGGCGGCGATCGCCGGCCTGCGCAAGGCTTGCGCCCGCCACGGTCGGCGGCTGGATGAGTTCGAGATAACGATTACGCCCAAGGCCGAGCCCAAACTCGATCTCGACCTGGCGCGTCGCTTTGCCGATGTCGGGGTCGGGCGGCTGCTGGTCGCGCCGCGCGCCGCCGATGTGGCGGGCGTGCTGGCGGTAATCGCGCAGGTGGAACGCCAGCTTATCGGCAAAGTCTAATCACGACACAAGCCCTGCGGGCCGTTGCCGGCCAAGCTACTCGCGCGGCCCGTGGGTATCAGTTAAGCTAATCAGACTCCCTTGGCTTTGGTGTAAAGAGCTTACCAAGGCGCCTGCGGGCGCCGGAATCGCGACCATACTGTGGCCAGTTCAGATTACAAAAATACCCTGTGTCTGCCTCGTACCGACTTTCCGATGAAGGCCAACCTGCCCCAGCGGGAGCCGGCGATTTTAGCCCGCTGGGACGCTCTCGACCTCTACCGTGAGTTTCTCCGGGCCCGAGAAGGAGCGCCCACGTACGTGCTGCACGACGGGCCGCCTTACGCCAACGGCGAAGTACATATTGGTACCGCGCTAAACAAGATTCTCAAGGATTTCATTATTCGCTCGCGTGCCATGATGGGCTTCCGGACGCCGTTTGTGCCGGGTTGGGATTGCCATGGGATGCCGATCGAGCATCAGGTCTCGCGCAAGCTGGGGAGCAAGGCGCGTAGCCTGCCCAAGCTGGCGTTGCGCAAGCTTTGCCGTGAGCATGCTCAGCGCTACATCGAGGCGCAGCGCCAGGATTTCCGCCGCTTAGGCGTGATCGCCGACTGGAGTAATCCCTACCTCACCTTCAGCCCTGCCTATGACGCCGCCGAAATTGCAGTCTTACGCGAGCTGGTGGAGCAGGGCTACGTCTACCGCGGTCTGCGCCCAGTCCATTGGTGCTTTGATTGCCGCACTGCCCTGGCCGAGGCCGAGGTCGAATATCACGACCATTCCTCGCCCTCCATTTACGTCGCTTTCAGGATCAACCAGGAAGTTGGCCAAGCGGATGCACTCGCGGCGGATCCGGTCGATGGTCCGCTGCTGAGCGAGGCGCATCGGCAAGGCCGACTGTTGGCGGTAATTTGGACCACCACACCATGGACCTTACCCGCCAACCTGGGCATCAGTCTGAACCCTGGCTTTGCCTACGAGGCCTTGGAGCTGGACGGCGCGTTGTATATCGTGGCCGCCAGGCTGGTGGAGAATTTCGAGCAGGCCATCGGCCGGCGTGCGATCAGGCGCATTCCGCTGAGCCCCACCGCGCTCCACGCGCTGGACGGTAAGGACATTTTTCGCCATCCGCTGGCCGCGCGCGACGTCAAGTTGATGTTCGGCGAGCACGTCACGCTGGAGGCCGGCACCGGTTTGGTCCACACCGCGCCGGGCCACGGCTACGAGGACTTCGTGGTGGGTGGCAAGTACCAGTTGGCGCCCTTGACCCCGGTGGACGAGGGTGGCGTCTTCACCGCGCAGGCGGGCGCATATGCCGGGATGCGAGTGTTCGATGCCAACGGGCCTATCGTCGAGGATCTGCGCGCGGCCGGCGCCTTGTTGCAGGCCCGGGAACTCAGCCACAGCTATCCCCATTGCTGGCGATGCAAAAATCCGCTGATCTTTCGCGCCACCCAGCAATGGTTTCTTCAAATCGATCACCAGGATTTGCGCCAGCGCGCACTGGCCGAGATCGAACAGGTCAACTGGATTCCGCGATGGTCGCGCGATCGCATCAAGAACATGATGGAGAGCCGCCCCGATTGGTGCTTGTCGCGCCAGCGCGCCTGGGGTGTGCCGATTCCCGCCCTGCGCTGCAGCGGCTGCGGCGAGGTCAGCCTTAGCCCCACGGTTTTGCGTCGGGCCGAAGAGATTTTCGCGGCCGAGGGCTCGGACGCCTGGTACGCGCGACCGGCCGAGGATTTCGGCGCGGGTGAGCTTTGTGTAAATTGCGGCGCCAGCCGATTCGAGAAGACCGAAGACATTCTGGACGTCTGGTTTGATTCCGGCTGTTCGCAGGCGGCGGTGTTGGCGCGCCGGCCCGAGCTGCATTGGCCCGCGGATCTCTATATCGAAGGCGTGGACCAGCATCGCGGATGGTTCCAGGTCTCGCTGATTACCGCCACCGCGATTCGCCAGGCCGCACCCTATCGCAGCGTGATCACCAATGGCCTGACTCTCGATGAGTTGGGCCGCAAGATGTCCAAGTCGTTGGGCAACGTGGAGAACGCCGCCGAGGTGGTCGCACGGGTGGGTGCCGACGTTATCCGTCTAGTGTTCGCCTCGGTCGATTATGCCGCCGATATGCGGGTGGGCGACGAGCTGTTTGTGGCGGTTGCTGAATCCTATCGCAAGTTGCGCAACACTGCGCGCTATCTGCTGGGCAATCTGTACGACTTCGACCCGGCCCTCGACCAGCTCAAGCCGGATGCGATGGCGGAGTTCGATCGCTTCATCCTAACCCGCTTGGAGCGGCTCAAACAGGTTACGCGTGCGGCCTATGAGCGCTACGATTTCCAAGCTGTTTACAACGCCTTGGTCAACTTTGCGGTGGTGGATCTGAGTGCGCTCTATTTCGAGGTGGTGCGCGACCGGCTTTATTGCGATGCACCCACGTCCAGTTCGCGCCGCTCGGCTCAAACCGCGCTGCTGCAAATCCTGGACGCGCTGCTTCGGATCATGGCGCCGCTGCTGCCCTATACCGCCGAGGAAATCTACGGCCATGTTCCCGCCCCACGCGCGGCCAGCATCCATCTGCTGAATCTGCCGGAGGTGTCGGCGGCGGGAAACGCGGAGCTGGAGACGCGATGGCAGGCGCTGCTGGAGGTGCGCACGGTTGCCCTCAAGCTGCTGGAGGATCTGCGCCAGGCGGGAATGATCGGGGCGCCATTGGAGGCCCATTTGGAGCTGGCCGTGCCCCCGGGCGATCCGTTGGAAAACATCCTGCGCCAGGCCGGCGAGCAACTGCGCGAGTTGTTTGTGGTCGCGGAAGTAGAACTCATGCCGGCGGCCCGCGCCGAACAATTCAGAGCGCGGCTGGAGGGCGAGAGTGGGCGGTTGGAGGAGGGTTTCGTGCGCCTCAGTCAGCATCCGCCCCTACTGATCCTCGGCCGGCGCAGCGAGGGGCACAAATGCCCACGCTGCTGGACCTACCATCGCGAGCCCACCGAGCTATGCCCGCGCTGCCGTGCGGTGATCGAGGCGGCGGCGAGCCATTGAGCGCGCGCCTGGCAGGTTTTTTTCGCTCCTTGTTCCTGATCACGCTGCCGGTGTTGGCGTTGGACCAGGTGACCAAGGCGTTGGTTCGCAACCATTTGCGCTTGAGCGACGACATCGTGCTCATCCCCCACTGGCTGGACATTACCTATGCTCTCAATCCAGGAGCGGCTTTCAGCCTGCTGACCAATGCGCCGCCCTGGGTCCATCATTGGTTCCTGATCGGGCTGTCAGCGGTCGCCATCGTCGTGCTGCTGGTTTTGTTGTGGCAGAATTTTCGCTTGGGGCTAATCAATACCGCCCTGGCGCTGATTCTGGCCGGGGCCTGCGGCAATCTGATTGATCGGCTATCGTACGGGGTTGTCACCGATTTCATCTTGATGCACTACTACGCGCACGATTACCCGATCTTCAACGTCGCCGACTCTGCCATCACTATCGGCGTCGCGCTGCTGCTCATCTCCTCGCTCTTTGGACCGGGGTCTTCTCACTCGGCTTCGCCAAAAACTCCCGCCTGATTGGACGCCGCTGCTTGTCCCAACAAACGGCGAGGCGGAGTGACATGGTGCCATGCGAAGGAAAATTTCTTGTGGCCGGCGCGATTAATTACCACCAAAGCGCCTGATTTAGCCCTTTTGTTTGCGCGCGCGAAAAAGTTGTTGTGCGATTGTTGGCCAAAGCTAAGACAGGGCAGCATTTTCCTAGATTTTCACGGAGCCGAGCCACCATGGCAACCCCAGCGAAGGTTCTGACCGTCAAGGAATTATCCGATTATCTGCGGGTGCATCCTTCCACCATTTATCGGCTGCTCAAGCGCGGAGACATCCCTGGCTTCAAACTGGGTAGCGATTGGCGCTTCAACATCGAGACGATCGACCGTTGGCGCCTGGAGCAGGGTGGCGAGTTGCAAGCAGCCGGCGCGGCCAGACCGCCGCGCACTTGATCCGCCGCCGTGGGGATGGCGCAGGGAGCGTTAAGTAAGGATATGGAATGAATCAGGACGCGAGCGCGGCGGTCACTTGATCGAACTCCAGCGCACGCACCAGGGCGTGCCCCAGGCGGTCCAGCAGGACGAAACGGATCGTGCCGGCCGCGCGCTTTTTGTCCAGGCGCAAGGCGCGCGCGAAGTCTTCGTTCAGCCATCCCGCGGGCAATTCCACTGGCAATCCTGCCGTCTCGATCAGCTTTTGCAGCCGCCGCGCCTCCGCCGGTGCAAGCCCCGCGTGCAGGCAGGACAAGCGGCTGGCCGCGGTCATTCCAATCGCGACCGCTTCGCCATGCAGATAGTGGCCATAGCCAGCGGACATCTCCAAGGCGTGGCCGACGGTGTGGCCGAAGTTGAGAATGGTGCGCAGATCGCTTTCTTGCTCGTCGCGCTCCACCACGAACGCCTTGTGGCGCAGGGAGCGTTCGACGATTATTTCCAGCGCACGCGGCTCCCGGCCGAGGATGTTCTGGAGCGAGTGCTCTAGATGGTCGATCAAGGGAGCATCCATGATGGCGCCATACTTGATGACTTCCGCCAGCCCCTCCCGAAATTCGCGCTCACCCAGCGAACGCAGGGTTTCCACGTCGGCGACGATCAGACGAGGCTGGTAAAAGGCGCCAATAAGATTTTTTCCGCGAGGATGGTCAATAGCGGTCTTGCCGCCCAAGGCGGAGTCCACCTGGGCCAGAAGCGTGGTTGGGACCTGGACCAGGGGCACCCCGCGCAAATAGGTGGCGGCGGCAAAACCCGCTAAGTCGCCTACCACGCCGCCACCCAAGGCGAAAACGGCGTGGGAGCGATCCAGTCCAGCCTCGATCAGGCCGTCATAGATCCGCCCCAACCCCGCGCTAGATTTGCTGGCTTCTCCGGGCGCGATTCGGATAACCGCTGGATCGAACCCGGCGCCTTTGAGGGCCGCTTCGACCGTCTTTAGATAGAGCGCACCGACGGTGTAGTCGGTGACGATCACGCAGCGACCGGCCAGCCCTACGCCGGCCGCCAATTGGCCCAGCCGTGCCAGCAACCCAGCCGCGACATGTACCGGATGGGAGCGCGCGCCCAATTGCACGTCGAAGGAGGGCATCAGGCCTCCAGCATCTGGATGACCCGATCGGCGGTTTGCGCGATAGTCAGCTCAGAGCTGTCCACGACCGTTCCGATGCGGGCGTAAGCGCCCGCCCGCTGTTCCATCAAGCGGGCGATTGCTTCTTTCAGCGGAAGACCGCTTTCCGCCAGCTTGGGTCGCACCGTCGCGGCACCCGCCAGCCGGGCGGCGATCACTTCGGGCCGGGCGACCAGGCAGACAATCCGCGCGACTGGCGCCAAGGTCCAATAATTGACCTCGTCCACCAGCGAGCCGCCGCCGGTGGCGATCACAGCGGTGTCGGGGCTGAGCGCTAACTCCTTGATCACTGCGCGTTCGAGCGCCCGGAAATGTGCTTCGCCATGGATTGCGAAAATTCGTTCAATCGAGCAACCGGCGCGGCGCACGATAATGTGATCGGTATCGAAAAATTTTCGGCCCAGGCGCGCGGCCAGACAACGCCCCACCGCGCTTTTGCCCGTTGCCATAAAACCGGTGAGAACCAGTTTATTCATTAATAGGCGCGCAGTTGTTCCATATAGCCGCGGTAGTTGCGTTCGATCTCGTGATAAGAATCGCCTCCGAACTTTTCCAGGAATGCGTTGGCAATCTCAAACGCCACTACTGCCTCTGCGATCACTGCGGCGGCGGGCACCGCGCACACATCCGAGCGCTCAATGGTTCCCACCGATTCCGCCTTGGTCTTGGTGTCCACCGAGCGTAGCGGCCGCATCAGGGTGGAAAGCGGCTTGAAGGCCGCGCGCACCCGTAGCGGCTCGCCAGTCGTCATGCCGCCCTCGGTGCCGCCCGAATTGTTGGAGTTACGGGTGAATTGATGGCGCTGCGGATCGTAGCCGATCTCGTCATGCAATTCCGATCCGCGCATCGCGGCGGCCTGAAAGCCGCTGCCAATCTCTACCCCCTTTACCGCTTGCAAGCCGAGCAGAGCCTGTCCCAGGCGCCCGTCCAGCTTGCGATCCCAATGGACGTGGCTGCCCAGACCCACCGGCAAACCGGCAACCACCACCTCGACCACGCCACCCAGGGTGTCGCCGCTCGCCTTGCACGCATCGATCTCGGCGATGATGGCGCGTTCGGCCTGGGGATCGGCAACTCGCACCGGCGACTCTTCGGTAACTCGGCGCAACTCGGCCATTGGGAGATGAGCAGGCGTGGAAGCCTGGATGCGTCCGATACTGGCGACGTAGCCTAGCACGTCAATACCGAAGGGGCCCACCAACTGGCGGGTCAAACCGCCGATCGCGACCCGTGCCGCGGTCTCGCGCGCCGAAGCACGCTCTAGGATATCGCGAATGTCTTCGCGGTCGTATTTCAGCGCACCGGCCAAATCGGCATGGCCGGGCCGGGGGCGGGTAATCACGTGAGCCGATTCGCGATCGGCCGGATCGAGCGACATCCGCTTGGTCCAGTTCGCGAAATCGCGATTTTCAATCACCATCGCGATCGGTGAGCCCAAGCTCTGGCCAAAACGCACTCCCGACACGATCCGAGCCTTATCTTGCTCGATCGCCATTCGGCCTCCGCGCCCGTAACCTTTTTGCCGGCGGCTTAGGTGGAAGTCGATTTGGGCCGGATCGATTGTGAACCCCGCCGGCATCCCCTCGACGACCATTACCAACTGAGGGCCATGGGATTCACCCGCGGTGAGAAAGCGTAACATAGAAATCTTTTACCTTGTTCCTGCAATGCCGCCATCGGGGCAAGTTGATTCAAGCAGGTTCGGCCGATCCTGGGAAGCGGCGGCAGGCTGATTCCCTTGCCTACTCCCGCTATGGCAGGCTGGGGCCAACGATGTGCGATACCGCTTCCTGTAAAGCTTCGGCAGCTACGTCCTCACGGCTGGCCGAGGTCATTGTGCTAAGTCCGATGCGTGGGCTCAACCAGCTTACCTACCTCGTCCCGCCGGCGTTGGCGAATGAGCTGCGGCCCGGCCATCGGGTTTTGGTGCCGATGCGCGGGCGGCGGCTGACTGCGATCGTGGTGAGATTGGCCGTCGGTGAGCCTCAAGCCGAAATTAAACCAATACTTGAGTTGCTTGAGCCACAACCGACTTTCGATGCGGCCCATCTGAAGCTGTTGGAGTTCATGGCGGTCTACTATCAGACCACCCTGGCAGAAGCTTACCGGGCGGTGATGCCAGGCCTGATGCGGGTGGAGAGCCAAACCGTTTATGCTCTAGCGCGGCCGCTCGACGGTTTGTTCCGGGCCACCCTGAGCGCGGCGGAACAGGCGCTGGTGGCAGCCTTGGGTAAGGCGCCGCTGAACCTGAGTAAGATTGGCAAGCTGGTCGGCGCCGAGCATGCCGGGAGCTTGGTCCGGCGATGGTTGGGACAGGGATTGCTGGAGCGGCGCGAGGGCATGCGTGGACGCCATCGGGAGCAGGATGGAGGGCGGTTGCGGCGGCTAGCGCAAGCGCCAACCCAGCCCGGCGCCCCTCCCAGCCTGACCCCTGCCCAGCAGCGCGCGATCGATACCGTGGTACCGACGCTGACCGCACGCTCCTTCCGCCCTTTTCTGCTTTGGGGCATCACCGCCAGCGGCAAGACCGAGGTCTACCTACGCCTGGTCGCTCAGTGCCTTCACCTGGGACGCCGTGCGCTGGTGTTGGTCCCCGAGATAGCGCTTACCGACCATCTCGTGCAGGCCTTTACCGAGCGCTTTGGAAGCTCCGTCGTCGTGGCTCACAGCGGCCTGAAGGTTGCGGAGCGTTGGAGCGCATGGAGTGCGGCCCTGGGCGGTCAGGCCCGAGTCTTGCTGGGGCCGCGCTCGGCCTTGTTTGCTCCCATTCATGACCTGGGTTTGGTCGTGGTCGATGAGGAACACGACCCGGCCTACAAGCAGGAGGAGGGGATTCGCTATCACGCGCGCGATCTAGCGGTGGCCTTGGCTCAGGCTAGTTCATGCCCGGTGGTGCTGGGTTCGGCCACCCCGGCGGCGGAGTCTTTCGCCAACGCACGCAATGGTCGCTATCAGCTTTTGCGCATGGGCGAACGGATCCACGATCGGCCGTTGGCCGAGGTCGAAGTGGTGGATTTGCGCCGCCAGCCTAGGGTGGAGCAGGGGCTGGCACCCGAAGCGGAGGCCGAGGGAGCGCCGATCCCTTTATCCGTGCCGTTGGTGCAGGCGCTGAGTGAAACTTTGACCCAGGGCGGCCAAAGCCTGGTGTTTGTCAATCGGCGTGGCTTTCACAATTTTCTGCACTGCCAGCTCTGCGGCAACGTGCTTTCCTGCCCCGATTGCAGCGTCAGTATGACTTTCCATCTGCGCGATCGTTCGTTGCGATGCCACTATTGCGGTCATTACCGGCCCGCGCCCGAGGCGTGCCCTGAATGCCGCGGCCTGGGTTTGCAGGGCCAGGGCTTTGGCACCGAGCGTCTGCACGCCGCACTGCAGAGCCTGTTGCCGCAGGCCAGAGTCGAACGAATGGATAGCGATACCAGCCGCCGTCAGGGGGCGCGCCAGCAGATCCTACGCGCGTTGGCAGCGGGCGAGGTAGATATCTTAGTCGGTACCCAAATGATCACCAAGGGCTTCGATTTTCCCGGCGTGACCTTGGTTGCGGTGGTGGCGGCCGATCTCAGCTTGAATCTGCCCGACTTCCGATCGGCGGAACGTACCTTTCAATTGCTCACTCAAGCCGCGGGCCGGGCCGGCCGCGGCCCGCATCCGGGACGAGTAATTATTCAGACCTATTCCCCCCACCATTACAGTATTCGCGCCGCGCAGCGCCAGGATTACGCTGGCTTCATGCGCCGCGAACTGCAACTGCGCCGTAAATTCGACTATCCACCCTTTAGTCACTTGGCGATGGTGCGGCTGGAAGGAACGCAAGCCGAGCAGGTCGAGAAAATGGCGACTTTCGCTGCTGAGCTGCTGGCGCGGGCGGGCGAGCGGGTTAAGCTCCTGGGACCCGCGCCAGCACCGATCGAGCGCATCAAGCAGCGTTATCGATGGCAGCTAATGCTCAAGGCGCCCAGCCGTGTCCATCTGCGCGAGCCCCTGCTGGCGCTCAGGCGCGAGCTTGCGCCGCGCGCGCGCCGTGCCGCAATCTTCTGGTCGATCGATATCGATCCGGTCCACATGCTGTAGGACTGTTTTGGCCCGGATTTCGCTTTTACTACCCGGAATCTTTGGGCAGTCATTGTCGCGCGTGTCTGGGGTGCGCGAAGAATCCCGATGTTTTGCTAGTCGTGCCGGTGGAATCGGGATTTCTCGCGCACCCCAGACACGCGCGCGGGAATGACATCACGAAGCTCTTGAAGCGGAAGGTTGTCACGATCTTGCGCGGTTGCCGGTAAATGGGTGTAAAGATGATTTAATCCCGCCGCAACGTTCCTATTTAAATCAATAGCTATCAGTGATGGCGCCCAGTCTAAGAGGGGATCGGCGTGGCCGGCAATCGAGCCGTGCTTGCGCAATCGACCCGACGATGAGTGGGCATGAGAGAGAGGAAAGATGGGAACGACGGGCGCAAAGTCTTTTAGTGCGGTTGCTGTGGTGGCTGCTCTAGCCTGGACGATGGCGGGATGCGCCAATGTCGCCCAGCCTCGCCAGTGGGGACCGTGCGCGGTTGGGGGCGGCGTGTTGGGCGCCTTTATCGCCGGCGGCAGCGCGGGCGGTGCAATGTATGCCACCAACCAACAAGGCCAATATTCGGCCCGACGCAGCGCCGATCCTGGATGAAGCCGCGGTGCTCCTGGCGCAGAGTCCCGGGGTCACGGTCGAGGTCAACGGCTATTGCGACGCGATCGGTAGCGTCGCCTACAACCTCAAGCTTTCTCAACGGCGGGCGGATGCCGTGGTCGGCTACCTGGTGAACAAGGGCGTGGCCCCCGACCGCCTGATCGCGCACGGTTACGGCAAGACCGATTTCGTTGCCGATAACGCGACGGCTGCCGGGAGGGCCCAGAATCGGCGGGTCGAGTTGGTGCCGCAGGCACAATAGGTGCCGGAACTGCTGGGTGGTTGATCGTACCGCAGGCGGTGCCCCCTCCGGACGTAGGGCACCGCCTCGCGTTGGTCGGGGAAGCGCCTGGGCGAGCGGGAAGTTGGTCTACTCGGGCAGCACGATCACGGGTATATTGGCGGCTTGTAGAGCGGCCAAGGCGGTTTCCTGGTCCTCGTCGGGAACGTCGAGCCAAGCCCGCAGGGAGCGGGAGCGGCGGCGGACTTTAACCCCTGCCTCGCGCAGGCATTTGCGTGCCTGATCGAGCTGCTCGCTAGGCTCGGAAGCCGTGGTGTCGAGGCGAATCCGGACCATCGCACCCCTCGTATGAACCAAAAAGTGTCGGCTTGACGATAGCCGCCGAATGTTACGGCGAGATGACGGGAGAGATAAATCCGGCTGAGGCGCCACCGGCAAGGGTTGGCGCGGGAGACTCTGCCGCGTGGTTCAGGCGTGGGCATTAGCTGCTCGCCCCACTAAGACCTGTTTTCGCTTCAGCGCTAGTTCAGCAGTTGGATCGTGCTCAGGGTGGCGGGCAGGCCCGAGACCCACACGGCTCCCTGGTTATTGGTCGCGGCGACCCCGCCAGCCGGCACCTGCTGTTGCGAGGAGGAGAGCACGGTCCTGGAACTGCTGCTGCAACCGATTTGGCCGGCTGCCAGGATGACTATCAGGCCGGCAAGTAGTAACCACCGCCGCCGGCGCTCGGCCGGGGCCGCGATCAAGCCGATTCCAAACATTGCCAGCCCCACCCCCAGCGGCATCACCGGCGGCGCGCCCCCGCCTATCAAGCCGGCATATTTCATCGCCGACTCGATTCGCGCCGGGGTCAGCGAGAGCGTGGTGCTCAAGGCAAAGGTCGCCACTCCTCCGACAGGCACGACCAGCGCCGGGCTGAAAGTGAAAAGTGTATTGTCGCCTACTGTTCCCGTGACCACTGTCCGAGACACTCCATTGCTCGTTCCAACCAGGGCCAGGTTGGAGAAACAGCTTCGGGTCGCCTACCGTCACCGTCACGCCGCCGATCGATTCCGGCAGGCCGCTGGTGTTGGTTACGTTCAAAATACCGCCACCCACGGTGCGGTGTTACGCAGGCTCAGGATCGCGGCCATATGAAGCCGCATCTGCGGCGGGGCGGTGTGCCAGCTATGCAGATTGGTCAGCGGATGGTTGCCGGCAAGGGGGACCGTGGCTTGCGCCAACGCTAGCTCGCAAACCAACGTCGATACCATAAGAATCGCGGCAGCGCCGGCCGCGCAGGACAAACCGCTGCTCAAAAAGCGCTTCATCGGAATTTACGAATTTGCTGAAGCCCGCGGTCCTGAAGGGCCGCGGGCTGATGGTTGGTATATTCAGTTCGCCTGGGAGCAGCCCGCCGGAGCGGGAGTGACCTTTTGCAGTCCGACCTGCCCGCACTGAGCGGCGTACATGTAGTTGTAGCAGTTAATCGGGTTGCGGCCGGTGTTGACAAAGATCTGCTGGCCAGCCGGCTTGCAGGTGGTATCGATCCATTGCGAGTAGGTGGGCGCCGGGCCGCTGGGCGCGGTGGGCGGCTGCACCGTGGTGTAGGTGTAGGAGGCGATCGGACTGGAGGAACTCCCCACCAGGACGTTCATGGTCAGGTTAGGCGGCACCTCGTCGTTGCTGTCGTAGGTTCCAGACGGACGCTGGGCAAACGGCAGGTCGTTGTACATTTGGGAAATCCCAACGTCGAGCAGGCCGTTGCCGCAGAACTGATTGGGCGAGGGCAGGCTGGGGAAGCTGTAGCACGAAGTCATCGGTAGCCAGTCGCCGGCGTAGCTGGCATTGGGACTGAGCGTCAGCATGTTGAAGCCGGTGGTCGAAGCGATGCCCAGGGTGACTCCCAGTGGGCCCAAAATGTAGCCGGGGTTGATGTCAGTCCCGTTGCTGGCGTCGGTCAGATGCAGGAAGGGATTGGCGGTGGGAGGGCCGAACAAGTCGCCAGCCGCCGTACCTCCGCGAGCGAAACCCACCCCCATGTAATGAATACTGGGATTGCTAGTACAGGTGCCGTTGATAACCAATGGATTATCCGTGCAATTCTTGACCGGGCAGTACTTATTGGCGGCCAGAATGACCAGGGGATTGGTTATCCCAACCGTGGTGCCGTTGCTGTTGGAGAAGACTTGGATATCGACCGGCGCCAAATAGTAGTTGCCGAAATAGGCGTTGTTACTGCTGTCGTAGCATTTGGTTCCTTGACCCGCGGGACCGATCACTTCGCTGTTGGCCGGCAGGTCGCTGGCAGTCACGATCGTGCCCAGCGAACCGGTATCGATCGTGAAGATCTTCAGATTGGCGGTGGCCGTGGTCTGATCGGTGTAGCCCACCGCGGCCAGGAACTTCAGTTCATTGGGCGCGAGGCTGGTTAGCGGCACGGAAAAACTCGCGCCCCCGACCGTGCAACCGTTGGCCGCGATTTGGGTCTGACCAAGGGCGTAGCCGGTACCTCCTGGGTAGTTGGGATCCAGCATGGATGCGTTGATCGTGACGTTGTTGGGCACCGCGCCGCCGCTGTAGTTAAGCGTCAGGTTGGAACCGCTAGTCACAGTGGTGCTGATGGGCGTGATCACCCCGCTGGGGGCGCCGTAGACCGACACGTTGATTGGATTGCTCGAGCTTGGCGCGAGCGGATTGCCCTGGCTGTCAAAGGCGTTGAGTTGAATCGAGATCGTGCCGGCGCTGCTGGGCAGGGTGGTGGCGGCCGGCGAGAAGATGATCTGGTCAACCGGGCTGGCGGTCGCGCTAGGGGTCGGGGATGCGCATTGCGTCGGCGCTTGGGTCGGGGCCTGCGTCGGCGCTTGAGTCGGGGCCTGCGTCGGCGCTTGGGTCGGGGCCGCGGTAGCGGTCGGTGCCGAAGTCGCGGTTGCCGTCTTGGTCGGCGCCGGTGAGCTGCTACTGCTGTTGCAGCCGGCCGCCAGCAGCATCATCGAAAGAATGGTTGCCGCAAGTGATGTGAACCTAAAGCACTGGCGTGCCGTTTGCATTTTCAGACCTCAGCCCGTTTTAAAAATGTACTTAAAAGCCAATAGGGCTGATCCCTTAACGATTTGATCTGCTTGTGTCAACTCGCAAAAAGTTAAACATGCTTGAGAGCGCGATTCTTGACATCTAATTTTAGATTAGGCTCTAATATATAAGCATAAGCTAGACATAGGCTATTAACGCAAAAGATTTGATTCTGTTTCGGCGTGGGTTGTACGGGCCCCAAAACTTGGCCGGAAGGCCAATTGACCCGCCCGCGCAAGGGCGTGCTATGGTACGCCGATCGACGCCTAAATCAGCGCTCGGCTGCTGCGCGGCTTGACCGACGGGGGCCGGCGCACAGCCGACGAGGGAGCGAATAACCGATGGCAACCAAGCCCATCCGCCGGATCGTTACCGGCCATAACAGCGCCGGCCGCTCAGTCATTTTGCACGACGGACCGGCACCCAACGCCAGTCCCGATAGCAATTCGACCTTGCTGTGGCTCACCGACCGTGCGCCGGCCTCCAATCGCGGCAACGAGGATGTCGCACCGGCCGGAAAACGGGTACCGGTGCCGCCGCCAAAAAACGGTACGGTCTTTCGTGTTGTCGATTTTCTGCCCGATAGCGCTGGCCATAGCGGGGCTACGCTCAATCCCAGTGCCTCCCAGATCCAGGTTGACCCCGAGCGCAGCAAGCGCCATCACGGTTTCCATCAGACCAATTCCGTGGACTATGCGATCGTCCTAGAGGGCGAAATCTGGGCCATGATGGACGAGGGTGAAACTCTGATGAAGGCGGGCGACGTCTTGATCCAGCGCGGCACCTTTCACGCGTGGTCCAACCGTAGCAGCCAACCCTGCCGGGTAGCGTTCATCCTGGTTGACGCCGAGCCACTGAACTGAGTCATTCCGCGCGCGCCGCTCTCTGCGGCGCGCGTCGTGGGCTACAGGAGCGGCTTGGGCTCACGGCTGGACTGGATGATTTCTAATGCCACTAGACGTGCTACCAGCACCGCTATATAGAATTGCCCCGCGATCGCTTCGATTATCGATAGGGAACGACAAGCCATCGTGGCTGGAGTCACGTCGCCGTAACCGGTCGTGGTGAGCGTGGTGAAGCTATAATAAGCGTACAGGGGGTAGCTGCGGGCGATATCTGGCAGGGTCGCCCGCAGCGCGCCCGGCGTGGTGGAAAAAATCAGTGAGCCGGGATGGATGAACTCGCATAAGGCGTAGAAGACGCTCCAGGTCAGCCCCAACATTAGATAACCGCAGAGGGCCCCACTTATGGTATCCAGGTTGACCCGTGGCGTGGTCAGGACATCGCGCAAAATCGCAACCGCCACGTAGGCCATGAAGATACCCCAGCAGATCAGAGCCAGCTCGACCATCTGAGGGAAATAGGCCAGCAGCGCGCGGCTGCAAAGCGCGGGTGCGGCCAAGACAACGGCCAGGTAATAGCTGCTGGAACGCTCGGAGGCCGCGTAAACCGCTGCTAGCAAGGTCGCAATCGAAACTAGGTCGGTAAGCCAGCCGCCCCAGGCAAAGTCCGACCACCAGGGCACCCAAAGAAAGAGCAGCAGCAGGCTCACCATCAGGGCGGTATAGCGATGGGAATTTCGAGTTGGTGACATCGTTACCAGATCAGCTCAAGCTAAACGACTGGCACCGGTGAACCCCATTGGGGTCTCCAATTGCGGAAAGCGGAAGCAGCTCACCAGGTGGTCGTTGACCATCCCGCTGGCCTGCATGAAGGCGTAGCAGATGGTCGAGCCCACGAATTTGAAGCCGCGCGCGCGCAAGGCCTTGCTCAACTTATCGGATAGCTCGGTGCGCGCCGGTACTTCGGCGGGCGTGCGATGGCGATTGACACGTGGCCGATTTTCCACGAAGCGCCATAGCCAAATGTCGAAGCTGCCGCACTCGGCCTGCAACCGAATCAGCGCGCGGGCGTTTTCGACCACCGAGGCAAGCTTGAGCCGATTGCGGATCAGGCCCGGGTCCTGGAGTAGGCCGGCCAGGGCGGCGTCATCGAAGCGGGCCACCGCGAGAGGATCGAAGTTGGCAAAAGCGCGCCGGTAGGCGACGCGCTTTTTCAACACCACTTCCCATGACAGCCCGGCCTGGGCTCCTTCTAGGCAGAGCAGCTCGAACAGCGCTCGATCATCGTGCAGCGGTACGCCCCATTCCCGGTCGTGATATGCGATGGCAAGCTCGCTTTGTGCCCATTCGCAGCGTTGTATCATCGATGCTCCTGGAGAGGGTAGGAAGCCGCCTGACGCGGCGCTTTTCCTATACTATCGCGCTCTGATAAACTTCAACAGTTACGCGATGGCATTGCTCAAGATAAGGCGCTACCCCGATCCGGTACTCAAGCAGACGGCCGCTCCGGTGGCCGAGATCGACGGCCAGCTTGTCGGATTAATCGAGAACATGGTGCAAACGATGTACGCGGCGCCCGGGGTGGGACTGGCGGCGCCGCAGGTGGGCGAATCCAGCCGCGTGATCGTCTTGGATTTGGACCATAAACAACCCGGCAAGCAGCTCCTGAAGCTGATCAATCCCACGATTGTGGAAAGCCACGGCTCGATCCTGTGGGAAGAGGGCTGCCTGTCGGTGTTGGATTACAACGCCGAAGTCAAGCGCGCGGCGCAAGTGCTGGTGCGTGCTTACACGCCGGATCAGCAGGAGATCGAAATCGAGGCCGACCAATTGCTGGCGGTTTGCCTGCAGCATGAGATCGACCATTTAGACGGCAAGTTGTTTATCGATCGAATCAGCAAAATCAAGCGCGAGCTGTACCGGCGCAAGCTGCAAAAACTAATCAAGGAGGGCAAAGCTGATGGCCAGTCGCCCTCCAGCCCCGGCCTCTGACCCCCCCTACAACATAGTCTTCATGGGGACCCCGGAGCTCGCCGCCAGGATCCTTGAGGTGATGCTCCAGCAGCACCATCCCGGCTGGCGCGTGGTGGGAGGGGTGACCCGTCCCGACCAGCCGCGCGGACGCGGCCTGGGCGTGGCGCCCTCGCCGGTGGCCGTGGTCTGCGCCCGTCATGGGGTGCCGGCGCTCAAGCCACGTGCTCTGGGCAGCCGCGAATTTCTCTCGCAACTGACCGGATGGGCGCCCGACTACCTGGTGGTCGCGGCCTACGGCCGCATTCTGCCGCGCGCGGTGCTCGATTTGCCGCGCGGCTTGCCGATCAATGTCCACGCCTCACTGCTGCCGCGGCTGCGTGGCGCGGCGCCGATTCAAGGCGCGCTGTTGGCTGGGGATCGGCAAACCGGGGTGACGATCATGCGAGTCGTAGAGCGTTTGGACGCAGGACCCATTCTGCTTCAGCGCCGGCTGGAAATCCTACCTGACGACACCTGCGCCAGCTTATCTACTCGCTTGGCCGACTTGGGAGCGCAGGCGGTGCTGGAGGCCCTGGAGGAGCTTATCGCCGGCCGCCTCGCCGAGATGCCGCAGGATGAAAGTCAGGCCACCTATACCGCGTTGGTAAAAAAAGCGGACGCTCGGATAGATTGGACGCTGCCGGCAGTCCAAATCGAGCGCATGGTGCGCGCCTATTATCCCTGGCCTATCGCCCATGCGCTGCTGGGTGGGGAAGAGGTGCGCATCTACGGCGCTACACCGCTTGCTGAAAGCTACCCTGGTGACGCTGCGCCCGGCACCGTAGTCGCAGTCGGCCGCGAATTGGTGGTGCGATGCGGGGAGGGGAACCTGCGCCTGCTTGAAGTGCAGGCTCCCGGGCGTAAGCGAATCAAGGGAGAGGATTTCGCCCGCGGCCGCCGCCTGGTCGTAGGGCAAAGCTTCGATCAGCTCCCGCCCAATTCTGCCGCCTGAGACCCTCGTCGGTGCGCCTTGCTCCGCCATGTCCGACCCCTTGAAGGCTATCCGGCCGGAAGCTTGATGATTGGGCGCCGCAGTTCCTATTCAGAGTAGAAGCCAGCCGCTCTCCTGCCAGCGGTGTACAGCAAGTTGCGTTCGTACAAATTGCCAAGGTCGGCGTTTGTAGTTTTGCCACGCGGGCGCGGGCGGGCTAGCCTTGAGTAACCATGCCGACCGATAAAATTGCCCCCTCGCTGCTATCCTGCGACTTTACCCGCATGGGCGAGGAGATCGCCCGGGTCGAGCGCGCCGGCGCCGACCTGCTCCATTTCGACGTGATGGACGGTCATTTCGTCCCTAACATCTCGATCGGCTTGCCGGTCCTGCAGGCCGTGCGCCGGGTCACCCGGCTGCCGCTGGATGCCCACCTGATGATCGATAACCCGGACCGCTATCTGAAGGATTTCGTCCAGGCCGGGGCCAACTCGATCTCCGTCCATTGTGAAGTGGTGGCCGATCTGCTGGGAATCGCCCGGCAGATCCGAGCGCTGGGGGCGCGCGCCTCGATCGGGATCAATCCCGAGACCCCAATCGATCGCGTAATGGCCGTGGCCGCGCATCTGGACATGATCCTGATCATGAGCGTCCATCCCGGTTTCGGCGGTCAGGAGTTTATTCCCGACTCCCTGCACAAGCTGCGTCAGGTGCGGGCGGAGCTTAAGCGGCGCGGGCTGGAGCAGGTCGAGGTCGAGATCGACGGCGGGGTCAAGCGCGACAACATCGGGCCGATCAAGGCTGCCGGGGCCAACGTGTTCGTGTCGGGTTCGGGAATTTTCGGGGCGGGAGATTATGGCGAGATCATCGGCGCGATGCGTGCAGAAATCGCTGCCTGCCATCCGCTATAAAGGGTATCGCGCGATGGAAGCCGAAAAGGGGGTTGCGTACAGCGGTTAACCCTCGCTTGCCCGGACCGTTGGGCGGGCGAGCAAGCCCAGAATTCCCGCCGTCGTCACCGCGATGCCCAGTCCCATCAAGGCCCCGGCGAAAGCCTGCGAACGCTGGCGCAGCAGGCCAATGGCAAAAGGTCCGACAAAACCGCCCAGGTTGCCCACTGAATTGATCAGAGCGATACCGGCGGCGGCCGCCTCGGCGTTCAGCGAGCTGCGGGCCAGCGACCAGAACGGGCCTAGCGCGGCGCAGGTACCCAGCGCGGCCAAGCTGAGCGCGGCCAGCGCCAAAGCCCCGTGGGCGTCGGCGGCCAGCACGAAGCCGCCGGCGGCGGCGAACAACGACAGAGCGACGTGCCAGCGCCGTTCGCCGCGTCGGTCCGAAGAGCGGCCCACGGCGACCATTGCGATGGCGGCTATCAGGTAGGGGATAGCCGCGAGCAGGCCAATGGTGAAATCGCTGCGTGCGCCGAAGTTTCGAATGATTTGAGGCAACCACATAGCGATGCCGTACAGGCTGCTGACCAAAAGAAAATAGATCGCGCTCAGTAAACCGACCTGCAAATCGAAAATGTTGCCCAAGCACAAACCACCGGGCGGGGTTGGCCGATTCTCGTGGCGCAATCTTGCGATCAGCCATTGCCGCTGTTCGACGCTCAACCAGCCAGCCTGCTCGGGTCGATCGGGTAAATAGCGCAGCACGACCGCGCCCAGAACGACGGCAGGCAGGCCTTCGATCACGAACAGCCATTGCCATCCGGCCAGGCCGAGGAAGCCGTCGATGGTCAGGATGGCGCCCGAGAGCGGTCCGCCGATCACGCCGGCCAACGCGGTGGCGGTCATGAAGATGGCGATGGCGCGGGCTTGCTCGCGACTGGGAAACCAGCTGGTGAGGTAAAAAATCACGCCGGGAAAAAAGCCCGCCTCCGCCATCCCCAGCGTAGCGCGTAGCAGGTAAAAGCTACGCGGACCGCGCACGGCCGCCATCGCGATCGCGGCCACCCCCCAGGAGACCAGGATGCGGGCAATCCAGCGGCGCGCGCCGATCCGAGCTAAGATCAGGTTGCTGGGGATTTCCAATATGAAGTAGCCAATGAAGAACAGCCCAGCGCCCAGCCCGAATTCTTCCGGTCCAAGCCCTAACTGCCGATTCATGGCCAATGCCGCGAAGCCGACGTTGACGCGGTCCAGGTAGGCTACAATATACAGCGCGAACAGCAGGGGCAGCAGCCGGCGGGAAAGGCGGGCGATGGTGGCGGCGGCCAAATCGCCGGTGGCGAGGTCGATTGGCGAAGCCACTTGGGCTGAGGCCGGGTGCGGTTTGATACGGGAGAACATAAGAAATTCCACTGCAAAAGGCCTTTAAAGGTGGCGCGGACGGGGTTGAAATTCAACCGCTAAGCTACTTTCAGTAGAGCTAAGCGCTAACCTTTCGAACCGGAACCGCAGCACCAGCTACGCATTGCGGACTGCATGATCCTGCATGGCATTTTGCAACCTCAAAGCCGCTCGGCGCTTGAAAAGACGCGGGATCTCTTCCGATGGCGTCGCTGGCACGGATGGTGCACTAACCGATTGATCATGCAGGACGTAATCTGGCTTGCGGCCACGGCACTGTTTTTCGCACTTGCGCTTATCTACGTGTGGGGGTGCGCTCGGCTATGAGTGGCGGAGAACTGGTGATGGGGCTGGTTCTGGCGGTCGGGCTGACCGCCTATTTGGTCTATGCCCTGTTACGGCCCGAAAAATTCTAGACGCTTGTTGATTCCAGCCTTTAAGGAAGCTTTGAGATGGATTGGAACGCGCTGATTCAAGTCGGCCTGTTCGCGCTCATTGTGCTTGTTCTCAGCGTCCCGCTGGGTCGTTACATGGCGCGCGTGTTCAGCGCTGAACCGACGTGGCTCGATCCTCTGTTTGGACCGCTGGAGCGGCTGATTTACCGGCTGTGCGGGGTGCATCCCGAACGCGAGCAGTCGTGGGTGGAATACGCCGTGGCGATGCTGCTGTTCAGCGGCTTTGGGATGGTGCTGCTCTATGGCTTGGAGCGTCTGCAAGGGCTGTTGCCGCTCAATCCGCAGGGGCTGGGAGGGGTGGCGCCCGATCTGGCCTTCAACACCGCCGCTAGCTTCACCACTAACACCAACTGGCAAGCCTATGCCGGTGAAAGCACGATGAGCTATCTCACCCAGATGGCGGGGCTAGCCTTCCATAACTTTGTTTCCGCCGCCTCCGGCATCGCGGTGGCGATTGCGGTGATCCGCGGTTTTGCGCGGCGCAGCGCGCGCACCATCGGCAATTTCTGGGTCGACATGACTCGCGCCACACTGTGGGTACTGCTGCCCATTAGTGCGATCTTTAGCCTGGTATTGATCGCGCAGGGCGTGCCCGACAATTTCAAGCCTTATGTCCATGTCAAGACTTTGGAAGGAGCCGAACAGGTAATTGCCCAGGGTCCGGTCGCCTCTCAGGAGATCATCAAGGAGTTGGGTACCAACGGCGGTGGTTTTTTCAACGCCAATTCGGCCCATCCCTATGAGAATCCCAATCCCTTGGCCAACCTGATCGAAGTGGTGGCGATCATCATCATCGGTGCTGGCTTGACCCACACCTTCGGCGTGATGGTCGGCGATCGGCGCCAGGGATGGGTGTTGTTCTGGGCGATGGGGTTGCTGTTTTTGATGGGAGTGACGCCGACGATCTGGGCCGAGCAGCGCGGCAATCCGCAGTTTACCGCGATGGGGCTAAATCAACAGGCCAGTACGACCCAAAGCGGCGGCAACATGGAAGGCAAGGAAGTGCGCTTTGGAATTGTCGATTCGGCGCTGTGGGCCACGGTGACCACGGACACTTCCTGCGGCGCGGTTAATTCGATGCACGACAGCTACACTCCGCTGGGCGGTTTGATCCCGCTGGTTAATATGCAGATTGGCGAGATCATCTTTGGCGGCGTGGGCTCGGGGCTGTATGGGATGCTGGTAATGGCGGTGCTGGCGGTGTTTATCGCGGGTCTGATGGTCGGGCGCACGCCCGAATATCTAGGCAAGAAAATCGAGGGGCGCGAAATCAAGTTGGCGATGCTCTTTCTGCTAATCTTTCCCGCCGTTATCTTGTTTCCGGCCGGAGTGGCGGTGGTCAGCCGCGCGGGGCTGGCAGGGATTAGCAATCCCGGCCCGCACGGCTTCAGCCAAATTCTTTACGCCTATACCGAAGCTTCGGCTAACAACGGTTCGGCATTTGCCGGGCTCAACGCCAACACCCTCTTCTACAACGCCACCTTGGGTTTTGTGATGCTTTTTGGCCGCTTCCTGATGAAGGTGCCCATCCTGGCCCTGGCCGGATCGCTGGCGGGCAAGAAAATCGTCCCGCCCAGCGCCGGCACCTTCCCCACCCACGGCGCGATCTTTGTGGTCCTGCTGATTGGCGTGATCCTGATTGTGGCCGCCCTGACCTTCTTCCCTGCCGACGCGCTGGGTCCAATCGTCGAGCATCTGGCGATGGCGGCGGGGAAACTCTACTGACCCCGGAGACAAATGGCGATGGCCGAACGTAAGGCTTCCTCGTTGTGGGACGCGTCGATCGTCAGGGGCGCGCTGGCCGATTCACTGCGCAAATTCGACCCCCGCATCCAGGCGCGCAACCCGGTCATGTTCGTGGTTGAAGTCACGGCTTTGGCGGTGACCGCGATCCTGGCTCACGATCTATGGCTGGGACGCTCCCATCTGGTCGGCTTCGAGCTGCAAATCGCGCTGTGGCTGTGGTTCACGGTGGGCTTTGCCAACTTCGCTGAAGCGATGGCCGAGGGACGCGGCAAGGCCCAGGCTGACAACCTGCGCAAGACCCGAGTGGAAACGTCGGCCCGGCTGCTGCGCGACAAACAGGAAATCATGGTTCCGGCCACTTCGCTGCGCCGTGGCGACATCGTGCTGGTGCGTGCGGGTGAAGTGATTCCGGGCGATGGCGAGGTCAGCGAAGGGGTCGCGGCGGTCAACGAGGCTGCGATTACGGGTGAATCGGCACCGGTTATCCGCGAGAGCGGCGGCGATCGCAGCGCGGTCACGGGCGGCACTACCGTGATTTCGGATTGGCTGAAGATTCGCATCACAGTCAATCCTGGGGAGACCTTCCTTGATCGCATGATCGCCTTGGTCGAAGGCGCCCAGCGACAAAAAACGCCCAACGAGATCGCGCTGAGTATCCTACTGGCCGGCTTGACTATCATCTTCATGCTGGTGTGCGTCAGCTTGTATCCATTCGCGCTCTACGGCCATACCTCGCTGTCGTTACCAGTGCTGGTGGCTTTGCTGGTGTGCCTGATTCCGACCACGATCGGCGGGTTGTTGTCGGCAATCGGAATTGCCGGAATGGATCGGCTGGTTCAGCACAACGTGCTGGCGATGTCGGGCCGCGCGGTGGAAGCGGCGGGCGATGTGGATACCCTGCTTTTGGATAAGACCGGAACCATCACCCTGGGTAATCGGATGGCGACGGAGTTTTTGCCCGTGCTGGGCGTGTCGCTGGAAGAGCTGGCCGACGCCGCCCAGCTGGCCTCGTTGGCGGACGAGACCCCCGAGGGGCGCTCGATCGTGGTATTGGCGAAAAAACTCTTCAGCCTACGCGGGCGCGATCTCGCGGAAAAGGAGGCGCAATTCATTCCGTTTTCCGCTCAGACTCGGATGAGCGGAGTGGACCTGGGTCAGCGCCGGATTCGCAAAGGGGCGGCCGCTCAGGTGGTCAACTTCGTGCGCGAAAATGGGGGCCAGGCGCCCACCGAACTGGAAGAGATGGTGGCGCGGATCTCACGCGCCGGCGGGACGCCGTTGGCGGTGGCCGAGGGCGGTCGAATTCTGGGCGTGATTCATCTCAAGGACATGATCAAGGAGGGCATCAAGGAACGTTTTGCCCGCCTACGCGCGATGGGTATGCGCACGGTGATGATCACCGGTGATAATCCCTTGACGGCCGCCGCGATTGCCAACGAGGCCGGGGTGGACGATTTCCGTGCCGAAGCCACGCCCGAGACCAAGCTCAAGCTTATTCGCGACGAACAGGCGCAGGGCAAGCTGGTGGCGATGATTGGCGACGGCACCAATGACGCGCCAGCCTTGGCCCAGGCCGACGTGGGGATCGCGATGAACGCCGGTACCCAGGCTGCGCGCGAGGCCGGCAACATGGTGGATTTGGACTCCAATCCGACCAAGATCATGGAGGTGGTTGAGATTGGCAAGCAGTTGCTAATCACTCGCGGCGCCTTGACCACCTTTTCTATCGCCAACGATGTAGCCAAATATTTTGCGATCATTCCCGCCATGTTCGTGCTGGGCTATCCGGAGCTGCAGGCGCTCAACATAATGCATTTGGCGACGCCGCAAAGCGCTATCCTATCGGCGGTTATCTTCAACGCCCTGATAATTATCGCGCTCATTCCGCTAGCTTTGCGTGGAGTGCGATATCGCCCGCTTGGCGCAGCCGCGATCTTGAGCCGCAATCTGCTGATCTACGGCCTGGGCGGGGTAATCGTGCCCTTTATCGGCATCAAGGCGATCGATCTGGTGGTGGCTGCCTTGCACCTGGCCTGAGTGGGAGAAACAATGATGCGCTGGTGGGTAGCCTTGCGAATGGTAATCGTGCTTACCGTGCTGACCGGAGTAGTTTATCCTCTGATCATAGCCGGTCTGGGTGGGCTGCTATTTCCCGTCCAGGCGGGAGGTAGCGTGATTTATCGCGATGGCCGGGCGGTAGGCTCCAGCCTGATCGGACAGAACTTCGCGGCCCCGCGCTATTTCCATCCGCGCCCCTCGGCCGCGGGTGACAAGGGCTACGATGCCGACAGCTCTGGCGGGTCCAATCTGGGTCCGACCAACAAGGTCTTGATAGACACGGTCCGAAGCCGGCTCCAAGCGGTACTTAAGGAAAACCCTGGAGTGCGCGCTGACCAGGTGCCGATAGATTTGGTCACTGCTTCGGGCAGCGGGCTTGACCCCGAAATCAGCCCGGCCGCGGCGCAGCTTCAGGTGGCCCGAGTAGCGCGGGCGCGCGGCTTGGACCCAGCTATCGTAAGCGCGCAGGTCAAGGCCCATACGCGCGGCCGCTGGTTAGGAATCTTTGGCGAACCCGGCGTGAACGTGCTCGAACTTAACCTGGCGTTGGATCGCTTGAGCGCGGCTCGCGCCAGCGCGCGCTGACCGAGTCGCTCTTGGGGGGAAGAGCGTGCGCGTGCTTGAGATGGAATGAAGCCGGCTGACGAGCGCAAGGATCCCGAGGCCTTCCTGGGCCTGGAGGCCGAGAACAAGCGCGGCCGGCTAAAGATCTATCTAGGTAGTGCCGCCGGCGTGGGCAAAACCTACCGGATGCTGGAGGATGCCCATTATCTGCGCGATGAAGGGCACGATGTGGTGCTGGCAGTGATCGAGACCCACGGGCGGGCCGAGACCCAGGCCCGCATCGGCAACCTTGAAGTCATTCCGCCGCGCCAAATTGCCTATCGCGACGTGGTCCTGCCCGAATTGGACGTCGACGCGGTGCTGGCGCGCCGACCCGAATATGCGGTGGTGGACGAACTGGCCCACACCAACGCCCCCGGCTCGCGCCACAATAAGCGTTATCAGGACGTGGAAGAGCTAGTCGCGGCAGGCATCAACGTCATCACCGCGCTCAATGTGCAGCACCTGGAGAGCCTCAATCAGCTCGTGCGCCGGATCACCGGAATCGAGGTGCGCGAGACCGTGCCCGACACCTTTTTGAGCAAAGCCGACCAGGTGGTGACGGTCGACATTCCGGTGGAAGAGCTGCGGGAGCGGCTGCGCGAGGGCAAAATCTATCCGCCCGATCAGGTGGAGCAGGCGCTTAAGAATTTTTTTCGCCCCAGTAATCTGGCGGCGCTGCGCGAGCTGGCGTTGCGCGAGGTGGCGCGCGACCAAAGCCGCCATCGCGAGCTGCTCGAGCTGCTCAAGCGCGAGGGTGGCCGTACGCCGGCGGTTACCGAGCGGCTAATGGTCTGTCTGTCTTCCAATCCTGCCGGCAGCGAAGGCTTGTTGCGGCGCGCGGCGCGCAGCGCGGCGGCGCTTAACGCCGACTGGTTTGCGGTCCACGTCGAGACCCCGGCGGAATCGGTGCAGCGCATTAGCACTGCCAATTTTCGCGCTCTGCTGGACAACATCAATTTGGCCGCCGACCTGGGCGCTGAAGTAGCCTGGCTGAAGGCTCCCGACGTGATCGCGGCGTTGTTGGAGTTTGCCCACGACAAGCAGATCACTCGCATCGTGATTGGCCGTACCCACCGCACCTTAATGCGCCGCGTGATGGGTTACTCGATGACCCGGCGGATTATCGAGCGGGCGGCCGATTACGACATCGAAATCGCCCGCCAGGAAAGCGAGAGCGAGAAATGAAAAGGCCGCCCGCCCTGGCCAGCCGGATTCGCAACGGCAGCCTGCTGATGCTGCTCATCGCACTGCTGTTGGGGGTGGTGGAGTTCCCTCAGGTTTACGAGCTGGGCGGCTCTATTCGCCGCGCCCTGTATCGCAATTACCTCAGTATCGATGCGGCCCAGCACATGCATACCGCGCTTTACAACCTGCAATTGGCTCAGCGCGATGGCAAGTTGCCGCTGGTGTTGGCGCCTAATAGGGATCTGTTCGAGCATTGGATCGACATCGAGCTCAGCGATATCACAGAGGTGGGCGAGGCCGACGTCGCCGACGCGATCAAGCAGCGCGGGACGCGGCTGATGGCGCAGTTAGCGGCCAATCCTAAGGCCAATTACGACCTTCAGTATGCGCAGCTTCACGCCCTGCTCGACCGCCTGACCGACATCAATCAGCGGGCGATGTTCCGCGCCGACAGCCGAGCCACCCGGATGAGCGAGCACGTCGCCACGGTTTTCGGCGCCGGCCTGATCGCGCTGCTGGTGATCGGGGTGGCGCTGTCCTGGACCCTGGCCTGGTCGATCTCTCGGCCGCTCAACGAGCTGGCGGAGCGTTTGCGCAGCTTTTCCCTGCGCGGTCCGTCGCTGCGGCTTGGCGAGCAGCCACTGGCCGAGCTGGCGGGAGTGGCAGCCGAGTTCAATCGGATGGCGGAGCGGCTGGAGCAGTTCGAACAGCTTAACGTTGAGCGGCTGATTTACGAAAAGCGCAAGACCGAGGCGATCCTGGAGAGCGTCGAGGACGGTATCGTGCTGGTCGATCTCAAGGGCGTTGTCACCCATATCAACGAGTTGGCGGCGCTCATCCTTGGGGTGGAGCGGGAAGAAGCGCTGGGCAGCCCGATCGACGACCTGAGCAGCAACCACCCGCACTACCTGCGCGTGCGCGCGGCGCTGCAGGCCGCCGCCAAGCGGCCGGTGGAAGCCCAGCGCGTGGAGGTCGAGCTGCATGTGCGCGGGCGCGACCACACCTACGTGCTCAAGCGCATCCCGCTGCGGCCGACGGCCGACCAGTCCTTTGGCACCATCGTAATCCTGCAGGACATCACCTATCTCCGCGATCAGGATCGGGCGCGCACCAACTTGGTGGCTACGCTCTCGCATGAACTCAAGACGCCGCTGACTTCGCTGGCGCTATCGGCGGGCTTGCTGGAGCGCGATCGGGCCCAATTGACGCCTCAGGATCAGAAGCTGGTCAGCGCGATCAGCGAGGACATCAATCGCATCCGTCATTTGGCCGATGATCTGCTGGATCTGGTCAAGGGCACTGGTGGCGCCATTTCGCTGCGCGCGGTCAAGTTGGAGTTGCCCCCGCTGATCGCCTCGGTCGTTAAGGGCTTTGCCCTGCAGGCTGAGCAGAAGGGGGTGGAGATGGTTCAGGAGATCGAGCCTGCGTTGCCCCCGGTTAGAGCCGACGCGGTGAAGCTGTCGTGGGTGCTTTCCAATCTGCTAACCAACGCCTTGCGCCATACTCCGGCGGGCGGAAGAATTAACCTCAGCGCGCAGCGTGGCCCGCATGTGTTGCGGTTATGTGTGAGCGATACCGGGCCGGGTGTATCGGCTGACATGCGCGACCATCTGTTCGAGCGCTATGCTCAGGGGACGATCGATGGCGCTCAGCCGGGGGCGGCGGGCTTGGGGCTGGCGATCGTTAAGGAGATCGTCGAGGCTCACGGGGGCAGAATTTTCGTAGATAGCGAACCCGGCCAAGGGACTTCCTTCCGCGTGGAATTGCCCCTGGCGCCGGAGGATTCATGGCCCGACTGCTGATCGTTGACGACGAGAAAAACATTCGCGGCTCCCTGGCCACCTTCTTTCAATCTTGTTCACATACGGTCGATTGTGCTGACAGCGGGCGCCAGGCGCTGGCTCTAGTGGGCGCCCCGGGCAAACTCTACGACTTGGTGCTGACCGACTATCGGATGGCGGAGGTCAATGGGCTGGAGCTCCTGCGCCAAATCAAGGAGCTGCGCCCGGCGCTGCCGGTAATCCTGATGACTGCCTACGCGACGGTGGAAAACGCGGTGGCGGCGATGCGTTCGGGGGCCGTCGATTATATTACCAAGCCCTTCACCCTCGATCAGATTCAGCACGTGGTCGAGCGCGCTTTGGAAGTGGAGGGATTACGCAGCGAAAACCGCCGCCTGCGTGAAAGCCTGGAAGAGCCCGCGGCGCTGGTGGATTCGCCCAGCCCGGCGATGCGCCGAGTGCTCGAAGCGGCGCGCCAAGCGGCTGCCAGCGAGGCCACGATTCTGCTCAATGGCGAAAGCGGTACTGGCAAGAATGTGCTCGCTCGCCAGATTCATCGTTGGAGTTCGCGCGCGCAACGCGCCTTCGTGGTGGTTAACTGTACCACCCTGTCGGAGCATCTGCTGGAAAGCGAACTCTTCGGTCATATGCGCGGCGCCTTTACCGGTGCCTTCAAAGATAAGCCCGGGCGGCTGGAGGCGGCTGACCACGGCACGATCTTCTTGGACGAAATCGCCGAGTTATCGCCTGCCTTGCAGACCAAGTTCCTACGCTTCGTGCAGGAACGCAGCTTCGAGCGGGTCGGGG
>DATGLK010000036.1 GCA_035294265.1 Candidatus Binataceae bacterium | reverse complement strand
GCACCAGCCCGAAGTCGGCGGGACGGAAGTCCACTGGAAAGGAAGTTTCGGGAGGAGTGCTGACCTGGCCCTTGGGGTTAATCAGCACCTCGTGAACGTCCTGCAACTCCCAGCGTTTGCCATCCCACTGAGCCTTTTTGGCCATGTTGAGAGTTTGCAGCTGAAAGCCATGGTCAAGCCGGAAATAAGTGATGCCGCGCAGGCGTTGGTGAGCGGCGTCGTAGCTGTCCACCGACATGAAACCGTTGCGCGCGCGCAGCCAGATGCGCTGGTCGGCGAAGACGGCGTTGAGCTTGCGCTGCTTAAGCTTGACCGTGAACAGATATTTGGCACGGCGGCTGGCGACCGGGACCACGGTCTCGCTCAAGCCGAAATCCACCAGCGAAACTATCAAGCCCAAAGCCAGCAGGGGTAGGGCGATTTCGAAGCGGCTGATGCCAAGGCCTTGAAAGGCCAGCACCTCGCCGTTGCGGCTGAGCAAAGCAAAGCTGAGCAGGATGCCGGCCAGGCAGGCGACCGGCATCAACTGAGTAACGATAAAAGGCAGCTGAAGGGTAAAATATTGCAGAGCCAGCCAGCCCAGGCCGTGGTAGGTTATCAGGTCGTCGAGGTGATCAAAAAAATCAGCCAACAGGTAAACCACGCTGAAGGCTCCTAGCGAGGTCACGAAGGGTTCCAGAAAACGGCTGCCCAGGAACCGGTCGACCGTAGGCGACAACCGCGGTCTCATGCGGCCTCCCGGCGCTGGCCCAGTCGATCCATGAGATCCCAGAACAGATCGCCCACTCCGCGCCCCTGGTCGGAACGATCGGTGGCACTGCGATAGAATAAAATGGCGGTGACGATCGCAAAGACCAGATCGGGGATGCTCAAGGCTAAAAAGGCATTGAGGCGGCCAGCTTCGGCCAGCGTCTGCCCCACTTTCATCATGGCATAATAGAAAAAGAAAAATGCGAGGCTGATGCCAAAGCGTTCGGATTGCCCGCCGCGGGCTGGTTTGAGCCCCAACGTTACCCCCAGCAGGGCGAATAGTACGGTGGCAAAGGGGACGGTGTATTTCTGTGCCAACTCGCTTTCGGCCTCGTAGTCGGGCTTGCCGACCCGGCGTGCCGCAGCTATCACGCTGCGTAGCTTATGGTAGCTCATCTCTTCGGGGTCCTGGCGTACAAAGCCCATCGCGGCTCCCGGGGCGATAGTAAGGTCGTAGAGCGCGAAACGGGTGAGGTGGGTACGGTTAGTGTAGGCGTCGGTGCCGTAAATCCAGCCGTCGAGCAGGCGTAGGGTGACGGTTTCCGCCCGCTCGTTGGGAACTGCCAGGCCGCTGCGGGCGACGATGGTGGATTGCTGGCGCGGATCGCGTTCGTCGGAAATCAGGATTCCGCCCAGCCGTGTCGCAGGCGGATAGATCCGATCAACGTAAACCACCAGTCCAGGGAACATTCGGTTAAAAACTTTTTCCTTCAGCCCAGCGGTCGCCCGCGAGCGCACCACATGGTAGAGCTCGTGTTGCAGTGAGGCGTTGGCCCACGGGCGCAAGCCGAAGGCCAGCCAGTTGGAAAGCGCGTAAATCACCAGCGCGAGCATCAGCACCGGCATTGAGAGCCGGTACAAGCTTATGCCGGAGGCCCGTGCCGCGGTCAGTTCTTGGTCGGATGACATGCGGCCAAAGCCGAGCAAGGTCCCCAGCAGCAGCGCCATCGGAAAGGTTAATTCCAGAAAACTGGGGATAATGAAGCCGATAAGCTTTAGCACCTCGGTTGGCCTGATGCCGTGATTGACCATCAGATCGATTAGCTTGAGCAGGCGTCCGGTGACCAGAGCAAAGGTCAGCAGAAGCAGGCCCAAGCCCAACGGAGCCAGCACTTCCCCCAGGATATACCGGTCGATGGTTTTTACGCGGAGCACGGCTTGTTGGCGCGCATCGAGCGACGAAGCTAAGCTTGGTCGCGCCGAAGCATCAAGGCAAGCACCCTGGCACAATGCACCGAGGGTACCAACCGCGGAGTCGCGCAAATGGGAGATTTCAAGCAAAAAGGCAGGTCAGTGAGACCGCAGAGCGCAGTTGCGCCGCCAAAGCCGGAGGGTGGGCGGCCGGCGCGCGCGGTACCGGAGGGGCGAGTGTCAGGCGAGCTTATCTTCGGACTGGAGCCGGTGCGGGAGCTGCTTGCGGTCAATCCCAAGCTAGTGCGGGTGCTCTACCTGCGCGCGCGCGACCAGCGCCGGTTCGCCTCCGAAGCGGTTCGGGTCAAGGAAGCAGGGGGAGAAGTACGCGTGGTCGAGGAGGCTGAGTTACAGCGAGCGGCCGGCTCACAGGCGCGCCATCAAGGGTTGGTTGCCAGTGTGCGGCCCTATCAGTACTTGACGACGGCCGATTTGATCGAGGCTGGGCCCGAGCTGATCGTGTTGATCGACGGGGTGACTGATCCGCGCAACTTGGGCGCCATCCTGCGGGTGGTCGAATGCGCGGGCTTCAAGGCGGTGATTATCGCGCGCGATCACACCGCCCAGCTGAGCGCGGTCGCGATCAAGGCTTCGGCCGGGGCCTGGGTGCATCTGAGACTGGCCCAGTGCGGTAATGTCGTGCGCACTCTGGAAGAACTGCAGCAGGCCGGCTATTGGATTGCGGTCCTTACCCCAGAGGGTGAGCAAACTCTGGAGGAACTCGACGTGCAGCGTCGCCTGGTCGTGGTCATTGGGGCGGAAGGAGCTGGCGTGCGACCGCTGGTCAAGAAACGAGCCGACTTCGGGCTGCGGATTCCGCTCTACGGCAAACTCAAATCGCTCAATGTGGCGGTCGCCAGCGGGGTTGCCTTGTTCTCCATCCGCCGGCGCCGTGAGGGACTGTTCGGCGCCCTGGTCAACGCGCTGTGAGCACACGCCCGGCTCTTCGCGGCCGCACTGGGTAGGTTGCCATCCAAACTTGGGCGAAAAGATGGCAAAAAACCAGCATGATCGGCCATCGTGGGCGCGCCTTTATTGACACTGCGACGCGGGCAGCATACAGATTACGCTTTAGCCTCAGCCGATGTAGCTCAAAGGTAGAGCAACTGACTTGTAATCAGTAGGTTGCCAGTTCGATTCTGGCCATCGGCTTATGGGCTGGGCAAGCGAGGAGAGGTTCCCGAGTGGCCAAAGGGAGCAGACTGTAAATCTGCCGGCTAATGCCTTCGGAGGTTCGAATCCTCCCCTCTCCACCAGCACCAGACCTGGGCGGAGAGCGGGAATAGCTCAGTTGGTAGAGCGCGAGCCTTCCAAGCTCGGGGTCGCGGGTTCGAGTCCCGTTTCCCGCTCCACGGAGCAGGGCGGCTGAAAAGGGTGCCCATGTAGCTCAGTCGGTAGAGCACTTCCTTGGTAAGGAAGAGGTCACGGGTTCGATTCCCGTCGTGGGCTTTGACATTATACGAGGCGAGCAATGCGAGATTTGATCGGGCTGGCGTGCGATAACTGCAAGCGTAGGAATTATACCACTACCAAGAACAAGAAGCGGCAGCCCGACAAGTTGGGAATAAAAAAGTTTTGTCCTGCCTGTCGCAGCCATACTCCGCATAAAGAGACGAAGATTTAATTTAAGAGACGAAGATTAATTTTGGCGAAGGGCACCCAGCCAAGCTTGGCCGGTTCAGGGTCAGTAGCTCTAATTGGACAGAGCATCGGACTCCAAATCCGAGGGTTGCAGGTTCGAATCCTGCCTGGCCCGCCACTCCCTCTGCCCCAGCCATATAGGAATTTGGCTTTCTGATGGGTAAGATTAAAGCGCGAATAACGCAAGCGGTCGATTTTTTCACCGAATCGTGGACGGAGCTGAGCAAAGTCCATTTCTCCACGCCTAAAGAAGCGATGCGTGCTACGGCGGTAGTGGTGGTGATTACGCTGCTGATGGCGGTATGGCTGGGATTGGTGGATTTGGCCGCTACCCGGGTAGTACGGCAGTTGTTGAGTTAAGCGCATTTTGCGCTCTAAGAAGCAACTGAACTTAGAGGACAAGCAGGTGCCAGCCGACGAAACGGTAAGTCATGAGGTCGTGCCCTCCAGCCGCCCTAAGAAATGGTATGTGATTCACACCTATTCGGGGTATGAGCACAAGGCTAAGGCGGCGCTGGAGGAGCGTATCCGGACGCTCAAGATGGAGGACAAGTTCGGACGTGACCATGAAGGGCGTTTCCTGGTCTTGGTACCGGTAGAGCGAGTAGTGGAACTGGGCAAAGGGGGGCAGAAAAAGACCTCCAGCCGCAAGTTCTTTCCCGGCTATATTTTTGTCAACATGGAACTCGACGATGAAACCTGGCACGTAATCAAGAATACGCCCAAGATCACCGGCTTCGTCGGCCATGCCACCGCGCCGCCCGAGGTTCCTGAGTCGGAAGTGATGGAAATCACTCAACAGATGCAGCAAGGGGCGCTCAAACCCAAGCCCAAGGTCTTGTTTGAGGTGGGAGAATCGGTCAAGGTGGTCGATGGTCCCTTTCAAGATTTTAACGGGACCTTGGAAGAGGTACGGCCTGAAAAGGGCAAAGTGCGGGTTTTGATTTCGATTTTTGGGCGGGCTACACCCGTCGAACTGGATTTCATTCAGGTAGAAAAAGCCTAGTCCCACCCGCGGCGCATCGCTGGGGGTGAAAGCCTGGGCCGTGTGTGTTTTTGTCCGACCGTGAGCCGGCGGACGGTGGAGTTTCCAAAGTCGTGGCAAAGAAAATAGTCGGGCAGGTCAAGTTGCAAATTCCTGCGGGCCAGGCCAATCCTTCCCCACCGGTGGGACCGGCGCTGGGTCAGCGTGGGGTCAATATCATGGAGTTTTGCAAGGCCTTCAACGCCCAAACCCAGAACATGCAGGGGTTGGTGATTCCGGTGGTGGTTACGGTGTACGCCGACCGTTCCTTCACTTTTATTACCAAGAGTCCACCCGCTTCGGTGCTGTTACTCAAGGCGGCTGCGGTAGGCAAGGGCTCGCCCACTCCCAACAAGAGCAAGGCCGGCAAGGTCACGCAGGCGCAGGTCGAGGAGATTGCCAAGACCAAGCTCAATGACCTCAACGCCAAGGACCTGGAGGGTGCAATGCGTACCGTGGCGGGGACCGCGCGCTCCATGGGAATCGACGTCGTAGGTTAGCGCGATGGCAGGGAAGAACTATCGCAAGGCGGCCGAGAAGATCGATCGCGCGCGTCGCTACCGGCTGGAGGAAGCGCTCCAAATGGTGGTAGACAACCGAGTGGCCAAATTCGACGAAACCGTGGAGCTAGCGGTGCGACTCAACGTCGATCCGCGCCAAGCCGACCAAAACGTGCGCGGCACTGTGGTGCTGCCCAACGGTACCGGTCGCAGCGTGCGGGTACTGGTTTTGACCAAGGGCGATAAGGAGCGTGAGGCCCGCGAGGCGGGCGCCGATATCGTCGGTGGCGAGGAACTGGTGGCGCGCATCGCAGACGAGGGCTGGCTGGAATTCGACAGCGTGATCGCAACCCCTGATATCATGGGGGCGGTCGGCCGTATCGGGCGCATCCTGGGCCCGCGCGGGCTGATGCCAAATCCGCGGCTCGGGACGGTTACCTTTGACGTCGCCAAGGCGGTAGGCGAAGTCAAGGCCGGCAAGGTGGATTATCGAGTCGATAAGGGTGGCGTAATCCATGCGCCCTTGGGCAAAATCAGTTTCGGTTCGACCAAGTTGGCCGAGAACGCGCGAGCGCTGCTGGCCGCGCTGATCCGGGCCAAACCTCCCACCGCCAAGGGCAACTACATACAGAGTGTGACCCTGTCCTCGACCATGGGGCCGGGAGTGCGGGTTGACAACAATGAAGCGAGCGCGGTGGCGGCCGCGGCCGCCTAAGGGAAGCGGGTCGCGGGCAGGCTATGAAGCGAAGTGACAAAGGGGCGTTGGTGGCCGCGCTGACCCAGCGCATGGGTGAGGCCAAGCTGGCTCTGGTATCGGAATATCAAGGCATGACCGCGGCCCAATCAACCGAATTTCGCCGCCGCATGCGGGCGGCTCGCGCCGAGTTCAAGATCGCCAAGAATACCCTGATGCGTCGCGCTATTGGCCAAGGTCGGTTCGCCGGCCTGGAGCGTTACCTGGGTGGGCCGGTGGGCGTGATCCTGAGCTTCGGCGACCCGGTGGCGGCGGCCAAGGCGGTCAGCGAATTTCGCGACGCCGGAGACAAGTTCAAGCTACGCGGCGGCTTGCTGGACGGCCAGGTGCTCTCGCGCGAAGAAGTCCTGCAGTTGGCCGCGATGCCGCCGCGCGAGGTGGTAATCGCGCAGTTGTTGGGGCTAATTCAAGCCCCGGCCAGCCGCTTGGTGCGCCTGCTCAATGAGCCCGGCGCTGGGCTGGCCCGCTTGATGGACGCGCTCGCCAAAAAGGCACAGGCGGCCGAGCCGCCGGCGCAGGGCTGAAGCGGAAGTTGACGCGTCGGGCCCCGCGGCCGGCGCCCAAGCAGTTATCTCAGACTGGAGTTCGAGGAGAACAAGCGCAATGGCAGAAGCACAGCTCAGCCGCGACCAGGTCAAGGACTATCTCAAAAATTTGTCCCTGCTCGACGCGGCCGCCCTGGTCAAGGAGCTCGAAGAGGAGTTGGGCGTGTCGGCAGCGGCGCCGATGGCGATGATGGCGCCTGCGGCGGGCGCAGGGGCGGCCGCGGTGGCGGCACCCGAGAAAGACGAGTTCACCGTGGTTTTGACCGGCTCGGGGGATAAGAAAATCCAGGTTATCAAGGTAGTACGTGAATTGACCGGATTGGGGCTCAAAGAGGCCAAGGATCTGGTCGATGGCGCACCGAAGCCGGTTAAAGAGGGGATCAACAAGGCCGAGGCCGAAGAGATTAAGAAGAAGCTGGAAGAGGCGGGCGGGAGCGTGGAGCTCAAGTAGCGCGAGCCTCTTTCCCGGAACCGCGGTAAGGCTCACAATGGCAACAAGGATAGCGAGCGCGGCGTTCCTATCCCCAGAACTAGCCTTAAGCCGTGACACTTTGATTCGCAGGCAGTGACAAAATCGCGGGCTCGTCCTGAGGGGCGCGGCCCGCATTCCGACCCCGCGGGTCGCCGCCCGCCGCTGAGGCGGGCGGCGACCCGCGCGGGTGCGGGTGGGGAGAACATGGCTCAGCAGTCGCAGGTTACGACCAACCTTCGTCTTCGCCGCTCCTTTGGCAAAATCAAAAAGATCATCGATATTCCCAACCTGATCGAAATTCAAAAACGCTCCTACGACGACTTTTTGCAAGCCGAGGCCTCGATGGAAGAGCGGGCCGACGTTGGCCTGCAAGGGGTTTTCAAATCGGTGTTCCCGATCAAGGACTTTAACGAGAACGCTTCGTTGGAGTTCGTCAGCTACGAACTGGGTGCGCCTAAGTACGACGTCGATGAATGCCATCAGCGCGGCATGACCCTGGCCGCACCGATCAAGGTCAAGATCCAGCTGGTCATCTGGGACGTAGAAAACGGCCGCCGTTCGATCAAGAACGTTAAGGAGCAGGAGGTTTACTTCGGCGAAATTCCGCTGATGACTCGCAACGGGACCTTCATGGTCAACGGCACCGAGCGGGTAATCGTCTCCCAGCTCCATCGCTCGCCCGGAGTCTTCTTCGAGCACGACAAGGGCAAGACTCACTCCACCGGCAAGCTGCTGTACTCGGCGCGCATCATTCCGTACCGCGGCAGCTGGATCGACTTCGAGTTCGATCCGCGCGATGTGCTCTACGTCCGGATCGACCGGCGGCGCAAATTTCCGGCCACCGTACTGTTGCGGGCGTTGGGCATGACTACCGAGGACTTGCTCAACTATTACTATCGCAAGGACACCATCATCCTGGAGGGCAAACAGCTCGCCAAGCAGTTCAAGCCCGAACAGTTGCTGGGCACACGGGTCAGCCGCGATGTGAAGGATCCGAAAAGCGGCGAACTGCTGGCGCGCGAGGGGCGCAAGTTCAACAAGGCGGTGGTGCGTCAGATGGAAGCCGCCCATTTGGAAGAGGTGCCCATCGCGATCGACGAGGTACGCGGGCGGATCGCGGCTCACGACGTGGTGGATCCGGCCACCGGCGAGGTCCTGCTGCAAACCAACGAAGAGCTGAGCGAGGAACTGATCGAGCAACTGCGCGCGCGCGGAATCAAGCGGCTGGAGGTGCTCTACACCGAGGATCAACCCGGCGGTGGGCCGCTGCGCCTGACCCTGTCGCAGGACAAGCTGGGCGGTCCGGACGAGGCGATTATCGAGATCTACAAGCGGCTGCGGCCCGGCGATCCGCCGACCATGGAAACCGCGACCGCTTTCTTCAACAACTTGTTTTTCAATCCCGAGCGCTACGACCTGTCGCGGGTGGGCCGGCTCAAACTTAACCACAAGCTCAAAGTCAACGTCCCCTTGGAACAGGGCACCCTGCGCCGCGAAGACATCTTGGAGGTAGTGCGCTACCTGATCGAACTCAAAAACGGCAACGGCCAGGTCGATGATATCGATCATCTGGGCAACCGACGGGTGCGTGCGGTGGGCGAGCTGGTGGAAAATCAGTTCCGCATTGGGCTGGTCCGCATGGAGCGCGCGATCA